>JABDHD010000019.1 GCA_013285685.1 Bacteroidota bacterium | reverse complement strand
GTTAAACTAATTAACTTCATTAATTAAAAATTGAATATATTTTACCGCTTTCCAACTCAAAGCTTTCGAAATAAAATGTTTTACGCCGGTTCTATAAGGCTGAAACTTAAAATGAGGCGCCAGGTCTTTAGCTTTATTTTCCGCTTCTTTTGAAAGCGATTTAAAAGCCGGATAAAAACCGTATGCATTTTCCCAATATAAACGGCTTAATACCGTTTTTACAACATTTTCGCTATTACTGCCAAGCAAATGTGCGGCCTTCAAATCAGTTATGGCCAAAATGCTTTTGCAGGCCTCAAGGTTTCTTTGTCCGCTTAAACTCTCTCCCGCGGTAAACTTACGGTAATAATTAACAGCGCCCGCAGCATAACAAACGCCATTGGAGGCTAATATGGCGCGACAAAAAAACTCTCCATCGTCATCCGGGCTGCGCATCTCGTTCCAAAAACCTGCTTTATCAATCACCCCACGCGGTGTTAGCCATGCGTTGGGCTGTATCATTCCGCCAAATTCCTGGCCAATAACAGGTCCTCCATAAAGTTTAATCAGGAAATCGACCGGTTCAAAATGACCATCATTGTACCACTCCGTTATGGGTTCGCATTGAAAGGGGTTTGTACCATCCTCAAAATGAACCGTATTGCATACGGCAATGCACCCGTAATTTTTCTCTAATAAGGTTACTTGCTGCCCTATTTTGTTTTCGCTCAAAATATCATCCGCATCCAAAAATTGCACATACGCTCCTTTTGCTTGTTTTAACCCGGTATTACGGGCAACACTTGCCCCCTGGTTTATTTGTTTTAAAAGTTTAACCTTTTCGCTTTCAAATGTTTTAGCTACTGAAAAACTATTATCCGTGGAGCCGTCGTCGACGATTATTATTTCAATGTTCGGCCAGGTCTGTGCGAGTACTGAATTTATACATGCAGAAAGATAGTTCCCGGCATTGTATAAAGGAATTATTACCGATACAAGGGGGGAAGCTGAACTTTCAGGCTGATCTGCAACCATTAATGCGAAACAGTATTTTTACAGGTATTTTTTATACAGCTTTTGCACAAATCTGAAATAGTACGCTAATGCCGACCGGGGCCCGGGTGGGCTGCCATGAACACGTTCAATATTAATGTCGTCTTCTTTCCACTTCGCCGTCCAGTTTGGGTGCGCTGATTTTGTGTTATCGTAATATCGTACCGAGCCGATCGGGAATTTTATATGTTTTTTTGTCAGCCCTTTAACAAGCCGTATCCACAGTTCACCATCAACGTTGCAATTCATCTTTTCCCAAACGGGCTGATGAACAGAACTTTTCCAAAAAGCCGAATGGGAAGCGATTAAGCCGCCGAACCTTAAAAAAATATCCCTTACCAAATAACCTTTCCAAAGCACATTGTCAGACCTGTCCCGGTTAACCGTAAAAGAGTCACCATAATAAAACGCCTTTTTCGACTTAATGATTTCGGATGCAAGCACAAAAAAGGCTTTCTCGTTATAAAAATCATCACTATTCAACCAGCCATAATAATCGCCGCTTGCTATGCTGAAACCCATATTGATGGCCTGACCCTGGCCCTTATCTTTTTCACTCTGCCAATAACTTATCCATGGCGAATACTGTTCGAGTATGGCCCGGCTATTATCCGTACTCCCGCCATCCATTACTATCAATTCAAGGTTGGGATAGTTCTGCATCAGTACCGAGCGAATGGCTTCTTCAATAAACTCCCCCTGGTTGTATGCCGGTATAACAACCGTGAGCTTTGGCCAATGCCGGGTTGCCTCGTACAACGAACGCTCGACCTCAACAGTCCAGGGCCAGCCGGTTTTGCCGTCCCTTTTGGGAAGTTGATTTAGCAATCCATCGTTCAGATACAAAACCGGCTTTAAAGGCAGGTCCACCTTTTTTGAAATAAAATTATTTTTATGATCGGATAATATCGATGATAGCTCGCCGTATATAGTCGCTCTATAGTTTTTATCTTTCATTTAAGCCAATTTCAACAACAGTGCTTTTAGCTTATCTATATTCACCATTATGTCTGCGCCTTTACCTTTTCTTTTTTGTTTTACTTCATCGCCAACCAGGTATCCGTATTTTAATTTCATATGTTGCGACACGATCCAATAACATGGATTTACCCAATCGGGCGAAAACAAGTCAATAATCACCGCCCCGGGCGGGCAAAATACAATGTTGGTTAATCCGGCGCCATGCGGACCTATAACCATACCGGCAGCCGAAAAAATGGAAGCCTGTTCAGCCACAGATAATTTTTCGGGGTTAATTATCTGAAAGCTCAATGGGGCTAAAAAAGCCAATAGCGCCGATTCATTTATAACGCTCCTTCCTTCAGTCCTTTGTATATACAAGTTAGTGGGCCCGGCGTTAGTTCCAATATCATCAGCAAACAACCCTCTCAGGTACTGGCAAGCTTCTAAAGAGGGGCAATTTTCGGGGGAGACAAGCGAAGGAACGATTAACTCTTCCGCTTCAACGTGAAAGTTCCAATGATCGGCTGGCCGGATTACCTGTGTTAACGGGATGCCGGCTTTGCCCAGCGTTTCAGCCTGGAACCGGTTAGGTATACAGTTTATTATGAATTTATCGATTTGGTTAAAAAGCCCGCTTTGCTTTAAAAAAAAAATGCGCGGTAAAATATCGAACATCCAGTGATAATAGACGAAACTGCCCGACGCGGATAATACAGCAACGGCGCCTTTTGTATAAACAGGCTTGATCAATTTAAACTGGTTAAAAATAGAATGCGTTTTATTATCAAACTCCCTTGATACATCCGCAAACAAGTAGCTATCGTTTGTAATAACGGCGCCCTGGTTTCCCCATACGCGCCAGTTTTTTGCTGTGATCACAAATGTTTTATAAAGCGGCGTAAAGCGGGCAGCTGTAAATTTTTTATGACTTTTCCCTATCGTAACCGGCAATGTTCGGTCTGCCCAAACTATATCGTGCTGATATAAAACGCGGTGATTCGCCGATAACTTTTCAAAACTGATTTGACCCGCAGGTAAATTGGCTGATCTTCGATAGCCGGGTGATAGCTTTAAAAAGGCAATTAAAATTCTTTTTATAAAAAACCGGAAAGCGGTCAATTAGGGTAAAATTGTAAAAAGCGCCTTTTTAAAGCGCTGTACAAACCTGTTGCCAATATATTTCTTTTTAAAATAAACTATCAGGTCGCCAAACCTGTCATACTGATGTACGACCCAATAGGCTTCGTTTCGCTCATTTGTTAAATTTCCGTCAGGGCCTTGTTTAAAATTCCTGCAGGCGCCAAGCGTTAACAATAAAGGAAAGGTATTGGGAACAATTATGGCGTCGTTGTTTACTACCGTGTAAACGTATTCGTTGTGAACACCCTGATCAAGGCCCCAGCGCAGATCGGGCCGGAATTTAAACCGCGATTGCATATAGATCAAATAATCCATAATAGGTTTGTAACCGCCGATAACTATCCCGGCGCAACTCACATTTTTGTCGATTATTTTTTCAGTTATCTCATGTCCGTTTGCATATAAACACCAATCATAATTCATCGCCGATGATCTGAATACCTCTGAAGCATCCTCCAAAAAAAAATAAATCTTATTATCTTCAATACCATCAAAAATATTTTTCTGAAATACCACATCCCGGATGTCGGTTAACATGATATTTTCATATTGGCCGGCATTTTCAGTAATATATTTCAGATAGAAAAGAAAGCGGTAATTGTTTAAAGTTATTGAAGGTGCAATATCCTCAAATACACCATTGTAGCCGTTGATAAAAGGATAGCTGTTTTTAAACTCAACTAATATCGCGCCCTGCTTTTTTAATATTTTTTTAGTGGTTTTAGAAGTAGCCTCCGATATAAAAATTACCAGGTCATCCTGGTACCCGGTTTGTTTTAACGACTTAATAAATGGCTCAACAACCGGGTAATTATATTTATGAAGAATTGTAAGGATTAAGTTTTTTTTGATCACAACGATCTGAATAATTCGCCCGTTTGGCCGGCAATTATATTCCAGTCAAAGTATTTTAATGCTTTATTACGGGAATTAACGGCCATGGCGTTCATTTTAACTTCATCATTATACAGCATGATCAGCGCTTCGCAAAGATCATCCGCATTTCCTTTGCGTCCGAGTATGGCCATGGAACCGTCAAGATATGTTTTTATGGCGGGCAAATCTGTCGAAACAATAGGCAGGCCACATGCCATTGCTTCTAAAATCGCATTATTGGCAGTGCAATCCTCCAGTGGGAGCAGGCAGCAATCGGCCTGCTGATAAAGGTGCAATAATTCATTTTCGGAAATATCCGCGTGCCATTTAACATTTGGCAGCGACATTATTTCAATAAGGTACGACTGATGTACATCTTTTTTTTCCAGGTAAACCACATCGAAATGGAAGGCCATGGATGTTGCCGAAAGCTTTTTGACCACTTTGGCCAAAGTGGCCATATCCCGTAAATAACGACCTGTAAACATTATCTTAAAGGGCCTGTCAGCCGGCTGTTCACCGGGCGATATTGGTTTGTAAAAATTCGTATCGACACCATGCGGGATACAAATGGATTTACCCTGCATGTGCGTATTAAAATACGCATTATCATATTCGGTAAGCGCGATAACCCTATTTGCTTTGTTATATTTTTTAAATAAGTATTCGTGCGCCTGCCACCACGATACCGGCTGATGATTGGTAATTACTATTGCTGGTTTTTTGCTTTTTTTAAATGCGCCGCCCAGCCCAAAATATGGCTCGCCGTAAGCGTAGTGAATTATATCGTATTGTTTTGTCAGCGACCGGGTTAGCAACTTTGACTCCGCTGCAAAAGATTGCGCATTATAGAAACCAGATGCGCCGATAAATTTAGAAGCTGTTGCGAGCATCCGCCCAATGCCGCGGGGATAAATTTTTTTGAAATTGCCGAATACTGAATCAATCGCAAAATCAGCCGGAAAATGATGGTATAGTGCATCGTAACCGCTAACGGCGCTCATGTGATCAAACTGTTCGCGAAGCGCTAATATTTTTACCATTTGTAATACTTACCGGCCTCATTAGCTCTAAAGGGGGCGAAAATGCCGGGAGACTAAGGTATTTATTTATAGCTCGGAATCGGAAGGACCCATATATCAGGTATAGTTTGCTAAAATTCATATGTCAAAATTGGTATCAAAGTCGGCTTCACTGGGCAAGTATTTTGCTAAACCGATAGGAAGTTCATTGTAAGTATAAGTGGCTACGCCAATCGGACGGCTTACATCACGGAGGGTGTATTCAACTAAGGTACGGTCTTTGTATCGGCAAATAATGATCCCGATGGACGCCTTTTCTTCTTCTCGTCGCAATTGCTCATCTGCCATAGTTAAATAAAATTGCATTTTCCCCATATGTTCGGGTTCAAATTCGACAGTTTTAAGCTCAACAACTATCAAACATCTTAGTATCCGGTGATAAAACAACAAATCAATAAAATATTCTTTTCCATTGAGTTCGAGTTTAATTTGTCTACCTAAAAAAGCGAACATGCCGCCCATTTCATTCAAAAATCTAACGATATTATTTACAATACCATCCTCCAACTGCCTTTCTTTATGTTTTTCCGTAAGTTCTAAAAAATCAAGGTTATAGTTATCCTTTATAGCGATAATGGCGGTTTCAGTATCGCCGGGAGCTAATACTTGTTCAAAGTTTGTTTGACTGTTCAATATATTTTGATATTCATTAAGTTTCAACTTCTTCTCTAACATGCGTACCGACCATGCGTTTTGTATGCTTTGGCGAAGGTAAAACTCACTTTCGACATTTGTTTTACAATACTCCATAATCAGCACATTAGCACTCCACGTTATTTCTGCAGACAGTGTCTGCAGTTTTGGGCTCCCGTTATACCTTTCATAGAATTTCTTCATATTCCACATGTTACGCGCCGAAAAACCACGAACACCAGCAAACTCGGTTTGCAGGTCTTTCGCTAATTTTTCCACTATCCTATCCCCCCAGTGGCCGTTTTGCTCCTTTTCGGTTATTATTTTCCCGATCTCGTAATAAAGGTCGACCAAGTGCTTATTTACTGCTTTGAAACTTTCGTACCTTGCTTTATTTACAGCTTCTACTATTTCGGTTAATGTTAATCGATAGTCGGACGGAGTAGTAATTTTATTCGGCATTATACGACAACGTTATGGCTCCGTGCTATTTCTCGCACCATCGGTGCGCGTTTTTCATTTTTACTATACGTTTCAAAAAAAACCTTCATCCGCCATAAATTACTGCCGGAAAAGCCCTTCATTCCCGGAAACTCTTTTTGAGGATCGTCGGCCAACGTACTTACCACTGATTTTCCCAGCCCGATTGTTCCTGTTTTTCTGGCGATACTTTTACCTATAAACCAGTACCAACCCAGCAATTCTTTATTTACTTCTTTTAGCGCGTGGCAAACCTGTTCTTTTATTTCATCCTGAAATGCACTATAAGCTGCTTTATCAATAGGCCCCATAGTCCAAATTTATCTTTTGAATAAAAGTTTGTGGTTTTGCGTGCCGAATACTGAATCAATCGCAAAATCAGCCGGAAAATGATGGTATAGTGCATCGTAACCGCTAACATTACTCATGTGATCAAATTTTTCGCGCAGGGCTAATATTCTGACCATTTACCAACTACGGCCGCAAACCGGGTATTACGCAGCTGAGATGCGATTACCTTTTTTAAAGCCGGGGACCCGTTTTTAAATATAGCATCAAGCTTCCCGGATAACTTAATAGCCAGGCGGAAGCTTAAACGTCCCGGTATATAATTCAAGTTTTCATAAAACCATCTTTCCAACATCGGCAATAAACCGCCTGTGCTGCCGAATTTGCTTAATACAAAAACAACAAACTGCAGCAAAGCTTCGGCTTTTTGATCCTGAAAGCCCTTAGCGGAGCTGATATTTATGCCGCTTGAGCGCCAGTAAACCTTTTCTGTAGCTATCGTATAAATAGGCTTATCACCTGCAAATTGAATCCAGGAAGCGTCATCTGAACAATAGGCCATGGGGAAATTTACAAAGCCGTTATTTTGCTTGAATATGTCTTTTCTGAAAATATATTCAACAGCGGCGCTTAATGATTTGGATTGAAGGCGCCGCAGTAAAAACTCATACCCGGTTTCGGCTAAGGGATGGGGGTCTTTAACACAAATTACCTGGCCGCCGGCATCAATCATTTCTATATTAAAACGGTAAAGATCGCATTGCGCGCTTGTTGAACGCAAAGCATCAAAAAATGCCTGCGTACATCCCGGCGACATGATATCATCATCAGAAAAAAACCATACCCATTCTTCATTTGCCCGCTCAACACTCCTGTTCCAATGCGCCACAAGATCGGTTTTACCCAAATTGTTGTCAAAGCGGACATATTCAATAGTTATCTGATCAGCGTACTTATCCGCTATGGATTTAATATCATCCCGGCTGCCGTCATCGCAAACATAAACTTTAAAGTTTTTATTGGCCTGTAAGCTAATAGACGATAAAGCGGCATCAAAATATTTGGTTTTATAAGCAGGTATTACAATTGCCAGGCTATTATCAGTCATTTAAAAAGATAAATGCAGGGATACCGGCAATGACCTTAAAAAATTGCCTGGTGTAGTTTTTTACTAATGCCTCTTTTAAAATGGCCTTTGCCATCCTTAGCCTGTTGATGCGGCTTGCTTCCTTTTTATAGTGGTTGGCCCGCTTCCAGTTCATCACATGCTCAAAAAAAACGTCTTTATGAACTGAACTTATGCCCCCTTCGCTAAAATTGGCAATGATCTTATTAACATACCGCTTACGTATGCGGCGGTCGGCAAACCATTTTAAATTGTGCAGCCAATCCGCGTGTGCTTTAAACCGGGTATCAAATAGCCCAGTGCGCCTAAAAATGCTTTTCCTGAAAAATATGGCCTGGTGACAAATATTTTTATTAAAAAGTTTACCAACTGTGAATTCGCCATCATAAACGCCACCGAGCAGGTTACTAAACACATCACCATAGATCACGTCATCGCTTGAAAGGTCGCCTGAAAGCGCCGCTTCAACAACGTCTTTGCTATAAAACGTATCGTCACTGCCCATAAAGTATACCCATTCGCCTTTTGCCAGCTTAATCCCCTTGTTCATGGCATCGTAAATGCCTTTGTCTTTTTCGGAGACATAGCTGATATAGGGGAATGATGCTGCATACCGGGCAGCAATATCCATAGTCCGATCAGTTGATAACCCGTCGATGATAACGACCTCCATATCACTATACGTCTGGCTGACAACGCTGTCCAAACACAGCGCAAGGGTTTTTTCTGAATTAAAGGTCGGGATGATGATGGATAGTAACGGGGCCGTATGTTATTTATTTAGATTGAATTTTTGCGTTTTATAATCGAAGTGAAGTTTATTGTTTTCGGTGGAGCTGTTATTTAATTTCAATTTTTTAAGCAGCCAATTTTTTAGCTTTTGTAAGCGATGTTCAAAGCGCCAAAAGAAGTTTATCGCGCTGATTTGTTTCTGTTCATTTTTGTTTAAAGGGTACCGGTTAAGGATAGTTAATGTTTCGTCAACATATTCTGCATAATTTTCAACCGAGGCCTGCCCCTGCCGGCTTAACCTGAATGAGCCGGTAAATGCATAAATATTATAAAGTTTTTCAAATTGAAAAAACCTGATCCACAGATCGAAATCGCCCGCATGCTTATAGTCAACACTAATACGGCTGCCCGCCTTTTCCCAGAGAGACCGCCGCCAGTATGTTGACTCCTGCTGGATATATTTTTTGCTATTGATATGTTTCTTTTGATAAAAAAAAAGTTTGTCTGCTTCATAAACTTCCGATGCAAAAACTATCCGGTTATTTTCGTCTACCGTGTTGGGTATTCCTTGCAGCCAATTTATTTGATGATAGTCGCCGAAAACCTGGCCAATGGTAAATAATGACCGATTATGAAGCATATCGTCTGAATTGATCCAGCCCATAACTTCCCCGGTACTTTTTGCAAAACCGTTTTGCAAGGCATAATACATGCCCTTATCAGGTTCACTTACCCAATAGCTTAACTTCGATTCGTATTTTTTTATGATATCTACAGATCCATCAGTGCTTCCGCCGTCGATGATAATATATTCAAGATTGGGGTATCCCTGGCCGATCACTGATAATATGGTCTGTTCCAAAAATTTACTATCGTTAAACGAAGGCGTGATAACAGATATTTTAGGAAGATTCGATGACATGTCAGCCATTGTAATAGGACGGATCAATCATAACCATTAGTCTCAAAAACAGGATGTTCTTTTCTGATAAAAAAAGCATCGCATTGCCAAAAAGCACCGTCTTTGGGGCGGCTCATCAGATCAACCATGTTAAACAAACTAAAGCCCAAATTATTCATGTAAGCGCACATTTCCCAAAACAATAAGGAGCTTTCAGCGATCCTAAAGCCATAACATTCAATAATGAACGCCGACACTTCATTAATTATTTGCGCGGAGCCTTCTATTATCGGTACTTCATAGCCATGGGTGTCCAGCTTTATAATATATGGGCCTTTCAGATTAAGTTTTTTTATCTCAAGCTCAATTGAGGTTTGTTTTACCACGCGGATATGTTCGTCGGTATTGACCGCATTGCCCGCAACCCCGCTGCCGTCCAGGTCATTTGAAACAAAAAAGCGTGCTTCGCTATCTGTTTCGCCGGCTGCAAACGGAACAATAAAAATATTATCGTTGCTTGCGGCGAGGTTTTCCAAATCGCCCTTCCTTTCCTCCAGCGGTTCAAATAAAACATATGAGCACGCGGGCCATAGCTCCTTTGCAAGTAAAGTCCAGGTGCCCGCGGCGGCGCCAACATCAACAATGGTTTTTACGGGTATGTTTAAGTTATTCAGGCCAACAAGGCCATTAAACATTTGTTGGTTGCGCCAGGCCGGCGCCACCGCACCCGGTTGCTCTATTTTGGTTAATTTAACACCAAAAAGCTTTAAAAATGACCTTAATAAGCTTTTGATTTTTTAAGGGATAAATGACAGGTCAACACAGCTCCGTCTTTTCGGCAGGCAGTAACAGGTAGTTTTCAACAAACCGCTTTTTACACAACAGATTAAGTTCAACAAGACTTGTAATCCTGTTTAATTCGGGCAGGTAATAAATTTCATACCCAATTGATAAAACAAACTTCATTAAATCATTATTGGTAAGCTGGTATGGCTTAATATTAGTTTGGTTCCATTCCATTAACAGTATGGGGCGGCAGGTAGCTATGCATTCCATTCCTCCTTTTAATGCCAGCAGGTCGGCGCCTTCAATATCAATTTTTATAAAAGATATAACTGGTTTTTGGTGTTCTTTCCAGATAATATCAATTGTAGTACAATCAACTTTTATGGTGTTCACTATATTTACGCGGTTAGTATTTTTCATTCCGTCAAAAGCGCCATTGGCACTTTCCGATAAATGAAAATCTATTATTCCCGGTTTGTCGGCAACGGCTTTATCTATAACTTCCCACCTGTCTTTAAACGGGCTGCTGTTATGCGTTTTATCCAGGTAAGCTAAAGTATTAGGCGATGCCTCAATCGAAATTACATGAAGATCGGGCAAGTTCCACAGCAAGGGAACGGCCATCATGCCAATATTTGCCCCAATATCCAGCAGGGTACTTCCTGGTTTTAAAAATGATTGTATTAAATCCAGGTTATCGCGCTCATAAACGCCGCCCTCGCTCATTGCCCTTTTGAATATCATACTGTCCTTCGGGAAAAACACATCCTGGCCATAATATTTAAAAACACCTTTTTTATTCCGTTGAGGATCCCGGAAATACTTTTTAATTAGCCCTTTAAAGTACGATTTCATTTTTTGAGGCGACAAAATCAAAATTTACCTTTCCCCGAACCGCTGCATCATATTCAAGATGGAAAGCATATTGTTTGCCCGTTTGCGGTTCCACTTTTAGTTTAATAATATCCGTAAAATCCTTTTCGATCACATCATCTTTTAAGTACAAACCCAGCAAATACTCGCCTTCAATAAGCGGAAAAGAAGGGACGCTAATATCAATTTTTACTTCTGCCCCTGCATTAAATCTTATGCTGGTACCCAAATATTTCCGCAAATCCAAAATTGCAATTCTCTCTTCCGAAGTATTATAGATCAGCAGAACAATGCTGGAAATTATTCGGTGTTGCTTGCTTTTAAGCGTGAATGACATGTCAAATTCATCCATGCTGCAAATGTGCGATTGTTGAATTTGAATTTGAGGCAGCGAATAATTCTCATCCAAAACCGTTTTGGCTTCAAAATCAGGTTTTTGGATATTAATATATTCCGTTATGCTTTTATTGATTTCCCCTCTTGAAAAAATGCTTCCGTTATTCAATATGATGCAGCTGGAACAAAGCCTTTGAATACTGGCCATATTATGACTTACAAATAAAATGGTCCGCCCTTCGCCTTTACTTATAGCGCTCATTTTGCCCAGGCACTTTTTCTGAAATTCGGCATCACCTACGGCAAGCACTTCGTCAACGATTAATATCTCCGATTCAAGATGTGCCGCTACCGCAAATGCCAGCCTTACATACATGCCGGATGAATACCGTTTAACAGGGGTATCGATATACCTTTCAACCCCTGAAAAATCCACTATCTCGTCAAACTTTCTTTTAATCTCGGCTTTGCGCATACCCAAAATTGCGCCGTTTAAGTATATATTTTCGCTCCCGGTTAATTCAGGGTGAAACCCGGTGCCCACCTCAAGCAAGCTTGCAATCCGTCCTTTTATTTTAACCGAGCCGGAGGTTGGCGAGGTAACCCGGCTCAGTACTTTTAAAAGCGTGCTTTTACCGGCCCCGTTCCGGCCGATTATCCCTACGGCGTCCCCCTGTTCAACATCAAAATTAATATCTCTTAAACTCCAAACCACATCGCTTTCTCCTTTAATGGTGCGATCGTTTACCTCCCCTATTATTAAAAAAGGGTCTTCCTTGCCGCGCATCTTCGCCCAAAACCGTTCAAAATCCCTCGAGATTGTCCCGGTGCCAAAATCACCCAGCTGGTATGCTTTCGAAAGATGCTCAACTTTAATGACTTTTGTCATCTACACAGTATCTACAAAATCCTTTTCCACTTTATTAAATACAATCAGCCCGATAAAAAGAATACAAACGGTTACCAGGGTGCTTATCCCCAGCAACTGCCAGCTGAAGCTCCCCTTTCCTAAAAACCCATACCTGAATGTTTCAATTATTGCCGTTATAGGGTTAAACTTTATTATCCAGCTGTATTTGGGATATTTAGCCATCGCTGCCGACAGCGGATAAATAACAGTGGTAGTGTACATCAAAAGCGGCACGCCAAAACTGATTAAGAATGCCACGTCGCGGTATTTGGTGGTAACGGCAGATATCAACATGCCTAATCCCAGACCCAATGCCGCTATAAGAAAAATTAAAAAGGGGAAAAGGAACACGAATGAATTGATATGAACATTGGCCCCTGTATAAATAAAATAAACCATCAGGATAATAAACAGAGCAAGCTGAATGCTGAATTTTATAATATTGGATGCCACAATACTCAAAGGCATAATCAGCCTTGGGAAATACACTTTCCCCATAACCGCCGCGTTATCCCTGAAAACTGAAGAGGTTTTTGTTAAACAATCGGCAAAATAACTCCACACGATAGTGCCGGCGAGATAAAAAAGCGGTTTTGGCAGCCCATCTACAGGTATCCCGGCAAGGTTGCCAAACACAACCGTGTATATTACGATAGTTATAATTGGTTGTACAAAAAACCAAATCGGGCCAAGTATAGTTTGTTTATAAAAAGATACAAAATCACGCCGCACAAGCAGGGACAACAAGTCGCGATAATGCCAAACGTCCTTTAGTTTAAGGTCGAATAAGTTATTGCGCGGCGTTATTTCAGTGTCCCAAACTTCTTCTTCAACCAGGTTATTCATTTAACATTTATTTTATTTTTTCTGTTATAAAATATCCGCCTGTTTTTCGGCTACCCCTTCGCTCTATAAGTCCTTGCATTACTAATTTCCTTATTTGGCGTTCAATTGTTTTTAAAGGCCTGTTTTCTAATAGGGCCGGCAACTCTTTAGCCTGGATACTTGGATTTCTAATTACTACTTCTAATAATGATTTTAATCCCTCATTTAATCCCTCAATATTGGTTTACACCTGGACTCTATTGGTTAACTATAAAATAGCCGCCCGTTTTAGATGCCCCTTTGTACTCGATTCTGTTTTCCAGCCTAAGTTTTTGCAACCAGCGTTCGATGGTTCTTTTCGAAACATTCATTTCTGATTGAAAAAACCGCATCCGGCTGCCAGGATGAGTATTGATTAAACTTAACAATTCATCCTGGCCCTCATTTACACCGCCATTTACACCGCCATTTACTTTTACTCCCTCATTTACTCCCATGTCTGATGCGCTTTGTGCTATTTTTGCAAGGGTTTTCTCCGACGTTTTCTCCGATGCTCCCTCGGAATCTGAATAGACGGTAACCCGAAAGCCATGCTGCATATTTTCAAAAAGCGGGGCTTTTAACCCATAATCCATAAAACCTTCCTGAATTCGTTTAATTCCGGAACCATACTTTTCTATTAGCTGGGCCTCCTTAAATGTAGCTGCTATTTTTTTATTTCTCGCCTGGGAAACATATTGACCACTCAGCAAGTCAGCAATAGATACAGGATTTCCGCCATCATCTACACCTATTATAACCTTACCGCCTTTTGTATTTGCAAACGCAACTAAACTCTCTATTACCGAATCTGAAAAACTGCTCTTGAACGCTATTTGGATACCTTCCTTCATCAATTATCGCTAATCAGTTTTTCAATGCTATTCATGTAATCCATCTCGTTAAAATGAAGCAGGCATTGCTTTTGAAGGTCTTGCTTTTTACTTTTAGCCAAAGGATTACTTAAATATTCCGCCAGCGCACGCTCCAATTCAGCCAGGCCGTCCGGGTTTATTGCCATGCCAAGTTCGCCGTCGCGTATCGCATCCAGGCTGCCATCAACATTCCCGCATATGACAGGCAGCCCGCAGGCCAGCGCTTCGATAAAAACTATCCCGAACCCTTCTTTCTTACTGGGCAGCACAAACAGATCGGCCAGCAGGAAATAGTCAGACAACTCCCCCTCTTTAATGAATCCGGGCAATATCACTTCCCTTTCCACTTTATATTCTGAAATCAGCTTTTGTATCCTGATCTCCTCGCTGTGATCATATTGCCCGGCAAGCATATACCGTATATTAGGGAATTTCTCTTTTAAATTGCTAACCGCTTTTATTACCTGGTCATGGCCCTTATATTGTTCCGTTGAGGCCAGGCGGGTCAGGGTAAATATTACCTGGTCTTCATTTGTCAGCCAATAGCGTTTTAACAGGTATTCGGGCTTGGTAAATGTAAGCGGTAAGGTCATGAAAGGGTCGACCGCGTTGTTTAAAACCGTACATTTAGCCGGATCTACCTGGTGCAGGCTGATCATTTGCTGCCTGGTAAATTGGCTTACGCAGATCACCTTGTCGCAATACTTCAGCAGTTTCTTTTTGGCCTCGGATAATGGCCGCCAAACTTCAATACCATGACCGATAAGCCAAATTTTGCATTTAGGATGGATAGCTTTTATTAAAAGGCCGATAACAGCCAGGTTAATATGGCTAAGGATTATTATGTCCGGTTTTTTTGAATTGAAAACCGCCTGAGTAATGAAATTGCGCCGGTTTTGCCCAAAGCCTCTAAAGTTTTCCGCAGGGAGATATTGCGGCATAAGGTCGGTATCCTTGTCATAAAGGGACCATAGATTAAAATCCCACTTGTTCCGCTCAGCCAATTGACTTAATGAATGCGCCAGTGTGCGCGTCATTTTTTGAATGCCGCCCGTGGTGCTGAATGTTTGTAAGCTAAATAATATTATTTTTTTAGACATGCAATTGTACCTGGTAAAGCGCAAACACCTTAGACCAGTGCATTTGGCCTGATTTAAACTTCATGACTGCATTTTGCGCAAACTTTCCGCGGTATAAATGTTCATTACTTATTTCCGAATGATTGCCCATCCATTCCTGGAATGGAAAAGTGAAACCCATTTTAGGCCTGTTCCATACCGCTTCAGGCAAAATTTGGCTGAAACTGTCGATCAGTATTTTTTTTGGCTGGTTTTTGTTGAACCTGATTTCGGGAGAAATATTGGCCGCCAACTGCTGAAAGTCTTCATCCAAAAACGGCACGCGCACTTCAAGGCCGTGGCTCATGCTCATAACATCGGTATCCCTGAGGAGCTGATTTTGCATATACAGATTGGTTTCAAACCAGGCCGCCTGCTCCTCGTTATATGCGCCCAACCCGTTAATCTTTTTTTCGTTAAACAGCACCTTGCCAACCTCGCTTGTATCCGTATCTAATATTTTTGCAATGTCCCCGGGTACAAAAAGGCCTCTTAACAGCAGGTAATCAGCAAGATAATGGTTATGTGCAAGGAAAGATATTTTACGGTAGCGGTCGGTCTTAAAGTAATTCGCGGCAAAGAACAGAGGGGACGGCGACCTTCGCAGATATTCAATGTATTTGATCCTGTTAAATGAGGGATAGCCGCCGAAAAGCTCGTCAGCGCCCACACCGCTCAAAACCGCTTTCAAACCGTCCTCATGGGCATATTTGCTAATAAACCAGGTGTTTATGCCGTCAGTTGTGGGCATATCCATATCGCTTATTATGCGTGGAAACTGCTCTTCAAAATCCTGCAGCTGTACCAGGTGGGCATGTTTCTCGCCGCTGATCTTTTTTAAGACGGCACTTTGGAAGGCCCGCTCGTCATAGTCTTTCTCGTTGAAAAAAATGGAAACTGTTTTGAGTTTCTGCTTCTTTTGACTGTTTGCCAATAAGGAAACGAGGCTCGAATCAATGCCCCCGCTTAAAAACACGCCTATGGGTGCATCGGATATGAGCTGTCTTTTAACCGCCGTCAGCAGCGACTCCCGGATAGCTTCATAGGCCTGCTGAATATCGGTAATGTATTTTTTCTCGGGGGCTTTATAAAAACGGGCAATACTGAATTTTTCGGTATTGTGTTCCCAAATTAAATAGTGCCCCTTCGGCAGGCTTCGTACATTTTTCAGCGTGGTATACGGCTCAGGCAAATGACCGAATGCTAAAAACCTGATAGGCCAGTTTGGATCGCTTTCATCCGTTATGCCAGCCATTCTAAAGGCTCTTACCTCGGAGGCAAAGCTTAAGGATCCTTTTTCAGGAAAGTAATAAAGCGGCTTTATACCGGTAGAATCGCGAACCAAAAATGTTGTTGCCCTTGCCTTGTCGTAAAGTGCGAACGCAAACATACCACGAAGCTTCGAAAAGGCCGCGACCCCCCATTTTAAGTAAGCATTAATAATAACTTCCGTATCCGTATTGGACTGAAAGTTAACGCCGAGGGTTAAAAGTTCTTCCCGTAATTCAGGATAATTATAAATCTCACCGTTAAAGGTGATCCATGCCCTTTGCTGAATATCCGTCATCGGCTGATGGCCGTTTTTGCTCAGATCGATAATGGCAAGGCGGCGATTGCCAAAAAACAGGCCCACTGTTTCGTCGGAAAAGTAACCTTCATCATCGGGGCCCCCGTGTTTCAGGGCGTCGCACATTAATATAACCTTTTCCCGGGCCGCTTTAGGAGTCAAGCGGTTTGAAATTATTCCGGCTATTCTGCACATATGTTTAAAAAATTCATGGCTTCGCCGCGTAAGTCACACACATAAAAGTGCAACTTATTATTAATCAGATGTTTATTCAATTAATAGTAATTAACTTATATTGGCATTAATATATAATTAAAATGCCGTTTGGTACTTATAAAACTTTAAAAATTAAGCAATTTATCCACGTTTCCCGTGATCTTTCTCCCCTCCAAAATTTAGCAGCCCTCATGGACACCGATAAAAAAGCAATAATAGCGAATAATCCTCCGCGGTAGGGAGGACTTTAAAAAATAGGCATGAATGAAGCTAAAGTCTTTGCTGCCTATGGAGATTATTCGCCGGGGTTTGGTTTTCTTAGCTTCGCCTTTTAAAGTGCGCTTAATCATGGGTTCCTTAACTTATAGACACCGGTGTTAACTGTTTTACAAATTAAACAACTTCCAAAGCCGGTACAACAAAAATATCAGCAAATTAAGCAGGATAAGCGTAGTTATCGGCAGGGAAATCGCTTTTAAAGAGGAGGCTCCGCTGGAGTCCTAAGAAAACCCGACTTTCCTATAAACAGGTTGCTCCTCTGGAGCTATAAACCAATATCGTTGGTCGACTCCAGAGGAGGCGCCTGTTTATAGGATAAAAAAACTAATTTAGGCTCCAGCGGAGCCTCCTCTTGTTGAGAAGATTTTAAAAGCGATTTCCCTGTAGTTATCGGGAAGTAGAACCTGAAATTTTCTTTTTCGATGCGGATATCGCCGGGCAGGCGCCCGATCCACTTGAGGCTGCCGCCAAAAAAGTAGATAACTGCGCCGATCACTAAGATGGCGCCGCCGATGATCATGATATATTTGCCTGTTTGGCTGTCCATTTTTCAGGCGAAAGGCATTTTACTGCTAAAAGGCAAATATCAGGAAATAACCTCGTCAAACCTTTTACCCTTCTTCGTCCGCCATAGCTTTAGCGACGGCGGATCACCTCCAATTAATATCCCATCTTCACCATCTGGTAGCTTTCATAAGCCATCTGACGGTTGTAATCGTTAGCAAGGGATTTATGGTTTACCAGGTCGACGATCGTGCCGATAAAGCACAGGCCGCAGGTAAAGAAATATAATATCCCCATCCCGATTTGCCCTACCATAAATCGTTGTATTCCGGCAAAGCCCATAAAGCCAAGCAGGGAAACTAGCAATAAGTCCGATGGGTTGCGGCGCTTGCTGCCATAGATCATAAAAAAGCGTGATTTCTGGTTATCGGTCATTTCAACAGTCCCTTGCTGCAAAAAACCAAACTCTTCCGGTGTCATCCCCGGAAAGGCCATATAAGGGTTTTGGTAGTCCATTGTTTTAGTTTTAAAGATTGATGATGTAAAACTAAATTAATACGAAAGGGGCATCAATTCAAAATTGGCAGATAAATAAAATTAATCGGTGAGCGGGCAGGTTTGGGCGGTGAAAAGGCAACTACATCATTGAAAGCCCGTGGCAACGGGTTGCGGTTTCAGCCTCAACCTGGCCAAAACAAATATCCTGTAAGCTATAATGCCCAATGCCGGTATACCCAGCCAATGCGCCTGGAATGAGTTCGTTATGTCGCCATGAAATAAAAACGAAATGGCGTGCCCCAACCCGCAGCCCGGGCACCATTTAAACCCCAGCAACTTTAATGGACATAAACTAAAGTGCGCCTGGCTGGTCGGGTTGGTAAAGGCCAGGCAGGTGAGCCCGGCTACCCAAAAAGCCAGTTCGAAGTACCGGTCGAACAACCTTTTAATCAACTTTGTTGGGTTGGGTTGTTAACAGCACCGCTACCCCCAGGGAAAACAACACGCCAACCAGTAAGGCGCCAAATATCCTGCCCGAAAAATCGCCGATGTTACGTTCCGTAGTAAATTCATCAATATAAATAATCGCGGCAGCGGTGGTAATAATACCGCCTATGATCAGGATTTTAAAGCATTGCATCAGGGCCTCCAAAAAGCCCATATGCCCCTTGCATTCATTATTCCTGTAGCTTTTAACGCCGAAATAGAGTACAATCAGGGGTATGAATATCGAAACAAACTCCATGGGTGTCAGGGTGCCCTCTTCCGGGCGGTGTCCGGTTGCGTGCATAATAAACATCCACAAGCCGCTTAAAATGCCAATAATGAGGCCGGAAATAATTGCATTTTTCATAGTTAATAATTGATCGGGTTATATGGTTCAATATAGTTACGGTTCTGCCTGCACCTTCGTTGCCCTGCTTCTCAATTCCGTCTTCATATCTTCAATCTAATTTACGGCTATATAAGCGCAAATCACAAATAAATTTATTGTTAAAAAGGATGAAGCCGTCATATTGTTTGAACTAAATGCAGAGTTAACCCACAATTCATAACCATCGCCGTTTTTTGCCTATATTTGCGGCAGTTTTGAGCATTCGTGATATTTTAGAGCGATATAAAACTGATGACCGGGTAAAGGCGGTTGCGCAAGCCCTTAACGCCGGCAAAAACCCCAGGGTTCAGTTACGTGGATTAGTCGGATCGGGCGATTCGGCCGTGGCGGTAGCTTTGTATTTTTTACAGCATAAGCACATGATATTTGTGCTGCCTGACCGCGAGGAGGCCGGCTATTTCCAGGCCGACCTGGAAAATCTCACCGGCAAAGAAGTTTTGCTCTTCCCTTCCAGTTATCGCAAAGCATTTGAATTTACCCAGCCCGACAGCAGCAATGTGCTGGCCCGCGCCGAAGTTTTGAACGAACTGAACCACGCAGGCGAGTTTGGCGAATTGATTGTTACCTACCCCGAGGCGCTGGCCGAAAAAGTGATCGACCGGGCGATGCTGGAGAAAAACACGCTCGAAATTGCCCTGAACAATAAGCTCAGCATCGATTTTATCAACGAGTTTTTGGTTGAATATGATTTTGACCGGGTTGATTTTGTGTACGAGCCCGGCCAGTTTTCTATCCGGGGCGGCATCGTGGATATTTTCTCTTTTTCGCACAATTTGCCCTACCGGGTGGAGTTTTTTGGCGATATCATCGAGTCGATACGCACCTTCGAGGTGGATAGCCAGCTTTCGGTAGAGCAGGTAAAAAGTATCACCATCGTCCCCAACGTTCAATCCAAATTCCTTACTGAAAACAATATTTCCCTGCTGGAATATGTAGAAGCAGGCACCCAGGTGTGGATAAAAGATGTGCAGTTTACATTGGATATTATCCAAACCGGCTACAAAAAGGCGGTTCAATTGTGGAAAGCATTGTCCGCAGAGGAAAAAAATAAAAACCCCGACTGGATCGACCCGAAATTCAGTTTTACTGACGAAAAGCTGATTGCCGACCAGCTGCATGACTTCCCGCTGGTTGAATTTGGCAAACAGGTGTTTTACCAAACCAACCAGGTTATCAACTTTGATATGCGGCCCCAGCCTTCGTTCAACAAGGATTTTACGCTGCTCATCCACAACTTTAAAAATAACGAAGCCGAAAAGATCGGGAATTTTATCCTGACCGATTCGGCAAGGCAGGTAGAGCGGCTTTACGCGATACTGGAAGACCTGGATAAAACCGTCAAATTTACGCCGATCAGCATTTCCATAAGGGAAGGTTTTGTTGACCGCGAACAAAAGCTGGCCTGCTATACCGACCACCAGATATTCGACCGCTATTATAAATATAAACTCAAAAAAGGTTACCAGCGGTCGCAGGCTATAACGCTGAAAGAGTTGCGTGAGCTAAAGCCCGGCGATTATATCACCCACATCGACCATGGCATCGGCAAATATGCCGGCCTGGAAAAAGTTGACGTAAACGGCAAAATGCAGGAGATGATCCGGTTGACTTACGCCGATAACGACCTGCTGTATGTAAACATCAACTCGCTGAACCGCATCTCGAAATACAGCGGCAAAGAGGGCGCGATACCCCGGTTGAATAAGCTGGGTACCGATACCTGGGAAAGGTTAAAGAAAACCACAAAAAAAAAAGTTAAGGACATAGCCCGCGACCTGATCAAGCTTTATGCTATCCGCAAGGCGCAAACGGGGAATTCTTTTTCGCCTGATACTTACCTGCAAACAGAACTGGAAGCCTCCTTTATTTACGAAGATACCCCCGACCAGGAAAAAGCCACCGCCGACTTTAAAAAAGACATGGAATCGCCCCACCCGATGGACCGGCTGATTTGCGGCGACGTGGGCTTTGGTAAAACAGAAGTAGCTATCCGCGCTGCTTTTAAAGCTGTGGCCGACAGCAAACAGGTGGCTATTTTGGTGCCGACGACCATTTTAGCGGCACAGCACTATAAAACGTTTAGCGACCGGTTGAAAGGATTTCCCGCCAATATCGATTATGTTAACCGGTTTAAATCGACCAAGCAAATCAAGGACACGCTGGAAAACCTGAAAAATGGTAAGGTGGATATCATCATCGGTACGCACCGCCTGGTGAGCAAGGATGTAAAGTTTAAGGACCTGGGGCTGATGATCATTGATGAGGAGCAAAAGTTCGGTGTAACTACCAAGGAGAAACTGAAAGCCATGCGCGCCAATGTAGATACGCTTACGCTTACCGCTACGCCGATACCACGCACCCTCCATTTTTCGCTGATGGGCGCGCGCGACCTGTCCATCATCTCAACCCCGCCGCCCAACCGGCAGCCGGTAGTTACCGAGCTGCACGTTTTTAACGATACGCTGATAAAGGAAGCGATCGAGCACGAGATAGACCGCAACGGCCAGATATTTTTTATCCATAACCGGGTGCAGGATTTGCCTCAACTTGGCGGCATGATCCATAAACTGGTGCCCAAAGCACGCATCGGCATAGCCCACGGCCAATTGGAAGGCGATGCGCTGGAAGATGTTATGCTGAAATTCGTAAACGGCGAATATGATGTGCTGGTAGCAACCACCATCATCGAAGCTGGTTTGGATATTCCCAATGCCAATACCATCATCATCAACTATGCCCACATGTTTGGCCTGAGCGACCTGCACCAGATGCGCGGTCGCGTAGGGCGAAGCAATAAAAAGGCGTATTGTTATTTACTGAGTCCGCCATTATCCACCCTCACCAGCGAAGCGCGGAAACGCCTGAGCGCCATAGAAGAGTTCAGCGACCTGGGCAGCGGCTTTAACGTGGCCATGCGCGACCTGGACATCCGCGGCAGCGGTAACCTGCTTGGCGCCGAACAAAGCGGCTTTATTGCCGAGATCGGCTTTGAGATGTATCACAAGATACTGGACGAAGCGATACAGGAGCTAAAGGATGACGAATTTTCGGGCCTATTCACTGATGAAAAGCCACGCCAGTTCATCGCCTTCACGCAGATAGATACCGACCAGGAGATCCTCATCCCCGATGAATATGTAACCAATATCGGCGAGCGTTACAACCTGTACACCGAACTATCCAAATTGGAAAACGAAACCGAGCTGAAAGCCTTCCAGCAGCAACTGCACGACCGTTTTGGCCCCATCCCACCACAGGTAACCGACCTGCTGAACACCATGCGCCTGCAGTGGCTGGGCAAAGCCATCGGGTTTGAAAAAATATCCCTCAAAAAAAATGTGCTGCGCGGCTATTTTATCGCCAACCAGCAATCGCCTTATTTTGAAACCGAGGCATTCAGGCAGGTGCTATCCTTTGTACAAGCTAACCCGCGCAGGTGTAATTTAAAGGAAGTGAAAAATTCACTGCGTTTGAGCATCGAAGGGGTGAATAGCATTGACCAGGCGGTGCGGATTTTGAGTGAGATTGGGGAGCCGGTGGGGGTGTAGGATAATTTCAAAAACCAAGGGGGTTTTCATCGTATCTCAAAAATTTGTAATCCCCCTCTATCTTTTTTAAAGGCATAATAATTTGTGCTCTAATTGGCACACCATATTCCTTCCACGGCATCCACTTTCCGCATTTTGATAAAGCCGTTGCCAGCGCACTTTTCAACGCATCGTTCTCATTGTTTAAGACCTCAGGCGTTGAAAGGCTTCCATCCTTTTCAACAATAAACGATATCTGTACAGAATCCAATGACATTTTTTTACCGTTTTCATCTTTCGGAATCTTTAAATGGCCATATAACTCGTCTAAAAAAACAATAGGATTGTCCTTAAAAGCCGCTTTTTCAATATCGTCCTTAAATGGATACGCCTTCCCACTTTTGTCATAACCGACTCCGGAATCAAACTTGCCTTTGTTGTATTTGTAAATATACGTTATAGAATCGGTGCGCTTTTCAAGTCCGTGCCATTCTCCATCAAATGATCCATCTTTTACCGGACCCTTGACAAGCGGATTAAATTCTATGTCGACTGTTATCCAGGTCCCGTTGCCATCTTTACAAATCAATTTGCCACTGGCATCATAACAATCCAAAAACAAGACAGCTGAAGGCTCAGCATCATCCTTTTTTAGAATATACTTTACCTTGCAATAGAGATGGCCATCAGGATAAAACAAGAACTCCTCTCCATCTTTTTTGTTATCAAAGTAATGGGTAATCCGTTGTTTTTTTCCACTCGGGTAATAATACACGCCATTACCCTCCAGTGAGAGTGAAATAGCATTTGGCGCATTGCGAAGTTGTACCGGGTCGGTCTTACCTATAAACCTTGGATTGCCGTTTTTGTAAAAATCTTTCACAGCAAAATATCCAGCCGAGTCGGATGGAAATATTATCCTGAAAAAATCGGCTTCTGCCATGTTGTCCACCTGATGAAAATCATTTGACGGTCCTATCTCATCATAAAACTTAAAATAATATTTTGCAGTGTCGGCTTTTTGACCGGCTGCCTGATATCCTACTGTTACAGTAAGCATCAAAAACAATAAAAACTTCATTCCACGATCATTGAGAACTAATGTCATAATAATATTCCGCAAAAGTCTTTCAGAAACAACGTATAATCTTTTCAAATTTTGCTTGTTCCACGATACCCTTATACCATTTCATCCAAGTTTCTGCTGGCGGATAAGTTAAATTTAGTTCAATAAAGATAAAAAATAGTTTTTACTTATTAACTCTCGCCCAGGCAAGCGTCCACGCTTGCCTGCGATAACGAAATGTTTGATAGATGAACCGAACCTGGCCGTGCACGGGCCTCCGCGCGTAAGTGTAATTTAAAAGAGGTGAAAAATTCGCGCGGTTGAGAATTGAAGGGGATAAATAGTACTGACAAGGCGGTGCGGATTTTGAATGAGATTGGGGAGCCGGTGGGGGTGTGAGGACAATTATCACAAGCTGTTGAGTTTTGCGACAAACCAATTGCGGCATTTGATAAATATTCCCCGTGACTTATACTCTGGAAGTTTCTCTAAAAAATAGTCGGGCTGATAGGACTCAATGATTGTAAACGAGTTCCGTGTAAGAATTTCAAACTTATAGTTTACACCATCGTCTACGGAAAACACCTCGTCCTGCTTGTCGTTAATACTTCGGTGATTAATATTTAATGTATCTCTGTTTAGCGCAAAAAAACCAGCATCCCTTAAATAGTTTAAAATAAAGCTTGCCGAATCTCTATTGATTTCGACAAATTTTATCCGGGGTTTTGACCAGGAGTCGTTTTTTCTCCTCTTTGAATAAAAAGACCCTTTTAAACAAATTCCATTTTTAAAAGCAAGTAAACTGTAGATTTCCTTATCGCTCCACCAGTAGCTTTCACGGGTATAGCCAATTATCAAATCATATTGATTTGCTAAATTTTTATAAATGGGCGATGCAAGTTTTTCGTCCCCAGAAGTGTTTGAGTTGAATTTTGGCATTTGAGCTCTTGTAGTGACAGCTAATACCAACAACAGCGTGATAATTACAAATTTTCTACAGTACATGGTTGCATAAATCTACGGTAAAAAAACCAATGGCGAAGCTTTCCGCAATATCTCACTTCCGCCCAGGCAAGCGTCCACGCTTGCCTGCGACAACGAAAATGTTTGATAGATGAACCTGGCCATGCACGGGCCTTTGTGTTATCGGGCCGGTAAAAGTTAACTACCAACCCTTCATCGCAAACGGGCATGGGAGAAGTCTGTGGGGACACAGACTTCGGGAGGAACATAGATTCCGCCCGGGCAAGCGTCCACGCTTGCCTGCGATAACGAAATGTTTGATAGATGAACCCAGCCATGCACGGGCCTTTGTGTTATCGGACCGGTAAAAGTTAACTACCAACCCTTCATCGCAAACGGGTATTGGAGAAGTCTGTGGGGACACAGACTTCGGGAGGGACATAGACTCCCGCCCAGGCAAGCGTCCACGCTTGCCTGCAATAACGAAATGTTTGATAGATGGACCTGGCCATGCACGGGCCTTTGCGTTATCAAACGGGTAACAACCAAAATAGCTACCGGCGTGTCGGATTGAGGATTGCTGCGGACTGTAATTTCAAATACGGAAACGACACCGTGCACACCGTCTCTCCACCCTAATGCAGGCGCCACCCTTACGGGGGGCCGTTTTCAGCCACACCCTGCGGCGCTTCGGCATGTTTTGGCCTTAGGAGAGCCCTGCTGATCTTCCATTGCGGCTCGCGGGGCCTGTGCTTTGCGACAGTCCCCGAGGGGATAGCGCCTTCGGCAGATGGCGCCGCGCGTGTATCGGTATGCCGGCCCACCGCCTTTTCATCTGCCTGCACATCCGGGCCCTGCGGCGACCGGGCGTTTGTTATCCGGCTTTCATCAGCCTGCAGCACGTTGTGCACGGTACTCCTGGAAATACGGAGCCGTTCGGCGATGTCGCGCACGGTAAGGCCTTCGGCGTTAAGCTCATTGATACATTTTGCCAATTCCTCACGGTCAATGGTGCTGCGGTTATAGCTATGGCGGCCGGCAGCTTGCAGCTGGGCCTGCTCGGTGCTGTTGCCTTCGAAGGTAAAATGCAGGAAATTGCCTGGCTGTGTAAGGCGGCAAAGGGCCACATTATCTTCGCCATAGCACTGCCGTGTGTTGCGCTGCTTTATTTGTTTCAGGTAGCACAGGGTATTATCTGTTTTGCTTTTGCCCATGGCTACGGCGCTGTCGGCAAAGTTGATGAGCAGCTTGCTGCCATGCAGGTCGTTGGCCGACAGGGGCTGTGCGGCATTACGGCGCTTGGGGGTGTGGGCCAGCACCAGGATGGATAGTTTATGGTCGGCTTTCAGGCTTTTTAGGTTATTCATGAGCCTGAGGGCCACGGCGGCGCTTTCGGTGCCGCTGCGCAGGCAGGTAATGTTATCAATAATAAGCACGGTGGCTTTTACCAGGTTGATCTTGTACTCCAGGCCGGCAATCAGGAAATCATCAAAGCTTTTGAAGTTTTCGGGTATGTCCGCTGAAGGGTTAAATTGTGCACGGAAGAAATTATTTGAAAAGTTGTGGCCGCCTTGCTCCGGGTGGCTGTAGCGCTGATAAAACTGGGTGGTGCTGAGTTCAAAATCAACATAAAGCACGTTTTCGGGTCCCGCATCGCAGGCAAACGGACCGGTGTTTTGTGCGCGGGCAATGTTTTCGCCAATTTGCACCGCCAATACCGATTTGCCGGCATTGGTGTCGGCAAACAGGATGCACAGTTCTCCCTGGTGCCAGCATTCGCCGAGCAGCATTTTTGCTTTGGGCTCGCGTGCGCCAAGGTCTATCCAGCGGTTGCCGCTTTCGACGGTAAAAAGGCAGCGGGCATCTGCTAATTCAGGGGACTCCGGTTCGGCCTTTTTCCGCTTTGCCGGCCGGTAAGGTACCCCGCGAATCTCGGCGCGCAGCTGCTCGATGTACTCCGGGCGTTCGGAAGATGGGTTATCGAAGGACATGGGGGTTAGTTGATTAGAGATTAGTCTAAAATAAAGGCCTTATGTCCGCCAATAGGCGGATAACTGCCAAAAAAATTTGACCACAGAGGACGCTGAGAAGGCACAGAGAAACACAGAGAAAAAAAAATGCAAACTATGAAAGCTTTGTGTTCTCCGTGTTTTTCCTTTGTGCTCTCTGTGGTAAAAAATTCTTTAGTTATATAGAAGTGAATTGTTAATGGGAAGCCGGCGGCATCTTTACAAAAAAGCTGGCGCGCACAACAAATATAAGTAGCCGGGCGGCGGGAAGTGGTGACACTGTTTTGTCAGTAATATGTAATTGGTTGACTATCAAATAAATACCGTCTTTGAAATCTATAAAAACATGTAAATGTTTGAAAATCAATACTATGCAAATAGACGCCTGGGTGTTGTTGCGAAATGGACAAGCAAATGGACACTCCGGCTTGTTCCCGCTAGCCCCGGGGAAATCTGGTGGTTGACTAAGGTCATAAAGTCATATGACTCCGATATTCACCTTAATCAACACACCTGCCCATCCGGGAATTTTTATGGCCTCCGCAGCTTAAATTCCACCCAATTACCTAAATTAGCCTTGCCCCATCAACCTAATAGATATGAAAGCCAAATTTACCCTGCTTTGCATAGCCGTTTTAGCGGCAACGGCATTATCAAAGGGGTAGTGATTTATAACATCGAAAATAACAAGATCAAAAAGGTTTATATCGTGCAGTAAGAAGATTATCGTAACCACCCGGGATTGTGGTAAACAATTTTACCACTTACATTTGCTTATTCGATATTTTTAAGTCCATGTCCACCCTCATCGATCTCAGCCACGCCATTTTTGATGGTTTAGTAACCTACAAAGGTTTGCCCGCGCCCGTAATATGCGACTACCTGAGCCGCAAAAACTCAAAAGCATTTTATGAAGCCGGCACCGAATTCCAGATAGGTAAAATTGAAATGGTGACCAATACCGGCACTTACCTGGATTGCCCGTTTCACCGCTTTGCACACGGTAAGGATTTGTCGCAAATTGCGTTGGAGCAGTGCGCGGAGCTGGATGGCATCAGCATTAACGCGAAGGATGCTACCGCCATTGGCAGGGAATATTTTATTGGGAAAGACGTGAAAGGCAAAGCCGTACTGGTTTATACCAGTTGGGCCAGGCATTGGAATACAGCCGGATATTTTGAAGGCCACCCCTACCTCACCGAAGATGCGGCCGTTTATTTAAGGGATGGCGGCGCAAAACTGGTAGGTATTGATAGCCATAACATCGATAATACCGCCGGCCAAACCCGGCCCGTTCATACAACCTTGCTGGGCGCTGACATATTGATATGCGAACATTTATGCAACCTGGACCAATTACCCGAAAGTGGTTTCAAATTCAGCGCCGTGCCGCCAAAATTTGAGGGTGCAGGGACATTCCCGGTAAGGGCGTATGCGAGGTTGAAATAACCGATTCCCGCTCCCCGTTGTTTGCGTCCTCACAAACAACTACCAACCCTGCATCACGAGCGGGCATTGGAGAAGTCTGTGGGGACACAGACTTCGGGGGAACGTGGAGACACAGACTTCGGAGTCCTGGGTACTATTTAAACAACCGCCGCTTGTGAAATTTTACAAAAAATGGTAACACCGCGAGGTAACCCAGGAAAGACAGTACGTCCATTATCTTGTGGCCATGCGTGATGGGCTTTATCACATCAAAACCGACCAATACATAATAAAAATTTGCCAGGAGGAGCAGTACAATGCCGAGAATGGCGATAGCGGTTACATTTTTCATTGTTGTAATTTGAGTTTGAATTAAAGGATTGTCAACACGACGGAAGCGCAAGCAATTGCATGAGCGCTTGACGTTTTAACAGCAACAGTTGGGGATTGTTTGTATCAGGAGGATATATCGCACTGATTTTTAAACGCTTATTGGCTAAACAATCCGGGGATTGGAGAAAGTCTGTGAGGACACAGACTTCGGGGAAGGTTGAGAAACAAATCCGAAACGGCGAAGCCCTCTTGAGCACCGCTGAGAACTAACAATCGCGAAAAATCGAACATCCGAAATCCGAAATCAAATCACTTCACTCTTTTATAAATATCTTTCAAATTCCGGCCCATTTCCTTGTAATCAAGGCCATAGCCCACTACAAATTCATTTTCAATCTCAAAGCCAACGTATTTCAGTTCGTCGATCTTTTTGAGCAGGGCCTTTGGCTTTAGCAGCAGGGAGCAAAGCTTGATGGAAGCAGGCTGTTTTATTCGCAACTTCTCCAGTAAATAGTGGGCGGTGTTGCCGGTATCCACAATATCTTCAATCACCACCACATCGCGGCCCTTTATGTCCATGGCAAAGTCGATATCGTCGCGTATTTTAAGCGTGCTTTTGGTGCCGCCGTAGTACGATGCCAATTTGGTAAAGGTAATTTCGCAGGGAATCTCGATCTGTTTGATCAGGTCGGCGATAAACAAAAAACTGCCGTTTAAAACGCCGATAAATACCGGCACAACATGCTTATAATCGTTGCTGATCTGTATACCGATGGCTTTAATCCGTTCTTCAATAGCCTCGGCGGATAACAGGGGTTCAAACTCCAGGTCGGCAATTTTAGTTTTCATGCCACTAATGTAATAAAAAACACAAACATTTAATTAATATTAAGTACACAAGCAGCGCCAATAAACCATGTGAATCAGGGTGAAAGATATTCACCAATAGGTGCTGATTTTTCTCTGGAAATCAAATAAAAAGGCTTAGACGGCTGGATGGGTTTAGCTCAGCTCTTTCATTAGCTTATCAAATTCCGCTCTTAAGGCAGCAAGCTCTGCTTCCAGTTTGGTCACCCTGGCTTCCAGTGCGCCTGAAGTTCTGCCAGTTGGTTCATCCGCATAATCATCTTCGCTCAGGTCTGGCTCGCCACCCAATAAATGGGCATACCGGGCCTCTTTTTGCCCCGGCCGTTTGGGCAACTGCACCAGGAACGGCATTTCAGGGCTGCTCAGCCTGTCGAGCACCTCCTGCACGTCTTCTATCGACTCAAACTCATGCAGCCGGCCCGAATTCGTATTCAGTTCTCCCGGCGTTTGCGGGCCGCGTAAAATCAGCAAACAAATGATGGCAACCTCCGCCGGCAACACCGGGAAAACAATGGCAAAGTTGTGTTTATACTTTACCGCCCGGTCGGAGCCGCCGGTTGCCGTGGATACCAGCGCCCGCTTTCTTAGCGTGTTGAGCACCTGCGCCACTGTATTGTCATCATACTGTACCACCGGTTTGCGCGATGTTTTTTGGTTGCATGCCGCCACAAGGCTGTTGATGGTCATGGGGTAATAGTCGGGTGTCGTTTTGCTCTTTTCCATCAAAGCGCCAAGCACCCGCAGTTCCTCGGCAGTAAGTACCGGCAATGTTATAGGTGAATCCATAAGGCGAATATAGGAGGATTTCGAATTTCGGATGTTCGATTTCGGATTTAAAAATGCTGAATGAAAAGAAATGATAGAACTAACCTCATCAAAAAATCCGAAGTCGAACATCCGAATTCCGAAATAAAAAAGTTCCTTTGCATACTCATGTCGCTTTTTATCGCATCGTTAAATTCAGGGAGCAACGGCAATTGCTATTATGTAGGCAATAGCGATGACGCGGTATTGATAGACGCCGGTATCTCCTGCCGCGAAACGGAGCGGCGCATGCTCCGGCTGGGTTTGTCCATCAAAAAGGTAAGGGCAATTTTCGTTTCGCATGAGCATTCCGACCATATCAACGGCATCCCGGTACTGGCAAAAAAGCACCAGCTACCGGTGTATATTACGCCGGCTACGCATAGCAGCGGTGGGCTGGTTATCGACGAAAGTTTAATTCGCCCGTTTGCGGTTGATCACCGGGTGACAATCGGCGGCCTGTTGGTGACGGCCTTTTCTAAAAACCATGACGCCGCCGATCCTTGCAGCTTTATGGTTTCGTACAATGATATTCGTGTAGGTGTATTTACCGATATCGGCATCGCCTGTCAAAATCTGATCGATCATTTCAGCCAGTGCCACGCCGCATTTCTGGAGGCCAACTACGATGATGAAATGCTGGAGAAGGGTGGCTATCCCTATCACCTTAAACGGCGCATCCGCGGGGGAAACGGCCACTTATCAAACAAACAGGCAGCTGAATTATTTACAAACCATAAGGCGCCTTACTTAAGCCATCTGCTGTTAGCGCACCTGTCAAAAAACAATAATGATCCCCGGCTGGTGCAGCAATTGTTTGACGCATGCTGTGGCGATACCCAAATCATCGTTGCCTCAAGGTTTGTCGAGTCGGCGGTTTACCAAATCGATGGCACGCTAAAAACGCCAGGCGCCACCAGGCTAAAAAAAGTTGAGGAACTACAGAATTTTCAAACCAGTTTGTTTTAGCCATTCCCACAACAAGCATTCCCGCAACACCGACTTTTGTCCCGATAGCTATCGGGATTCGACTCCGGACTTTGAACTTAATCTACACCATATTCCCGGTAATTTTGCCGGCCGAGTGCCAGGCCTTGCGGGGATCCTGCCGCAAAACGCCGTCAAGCAGGTTTTGATATTGATCGCGTTTATCTTTGAAAAAGGCGGTGTCTTCCAGCTTGTCCGTTAAGTCCGCCTTAAGCTGCAGCAGGAATTGTTTGTATAAGCCGGACAACACCTCATTTTTTGATGCATCAGCCAGCGCCAGCAGGAAGCTGATGTGTGCGTCTACGGCTTCCGCTACCAGGTTTTTATCGGCGGCTTTATTTCGCTTGCTTAAAAAGTGTTCCAGTTTGGATATATCATTGCCGCTGCGGTTGGTAGCCGCCTTTTCAGCAATTTTCATTTCAAGTATCTGCCTAACCTCCGCTATACTTTGTGCATCGGCCCGCTTCATGCGCTGGCTCAGCGGCTCGTTAAACCCCGAGCTCTCTTCCACAAAAGTACCTATGCCCTGCAGCACCCTTAAAAACCCCGAGTTAACCAAAATCTTCACCGCCTCGCGTACCGTTGACCGGCCCACGCCGTAAGTATGCATCAACTCAGCCTCAACCGGCAGCTTTTGGTTTACCTTATAGCCGCCTTTCAGTATTTTTTCCTGCAACGCGGACGCCACCTCGTCGGCGAGGGACTTTCGGGGAATTAAATTAGGGCTCATCGTATCATCTGATGAGTAAATATAATTTGAAAGTTCCGACTAACGAACGGGTTTTTATTAACCAGTGTTAAGAAAAGGAAAATGCCTCAGCGGGGGCTGAAGGCATTGGGGTTTAGGCTGTGTTTTGTTGCAAGCTATCTTGACGACCGGCGGTCAAATAATCAATTTTGGGGGCAGAGCGAATCCAGCAGATCGGCGATGATGGTAATAAACTTGCCCACGAATGGTATGTTTTCGGCCAGGATGACGTATTTCCTGATGCTGGACCACACTTTGCAAATCTCCGTAGTAACATCGCCAACGCTGGCCGCTTTAGCAATATTAGCCTTTGCGGTTGTACTTTGTTTTAGCCGTAAAACGGCATTGGCCGCTTAATTCCATTAGTGTTAGATTGAGTTTTTCCTTAGCCAACGCCGCATTAACCCCTTTATCATCCATACATTCAGTGAGATGCGGCAAAAAGGGACTCCTTACTTGCTGCAAATGACCTTTATCACATAAAAACAAAAGCAAGCGGTGGCGTTGCTCACCAGTTGGCAATACGGACGGTTCCTTATATGTTCTGAAACCATATCTCAGGTACATCGGTAACAATTGATCGTCACACGAGATAAAGCACAGTTTAGTCCCAGCTTGTAAGCCATCGGTATAGGTTCTTAGCATCATTTGATGCGCCAGAAGCCCACGGCGGTAAGGGTTGTCGACGATAAGGCGATCCACAATTGCTATTTTACGATGATCAAAAAAAGTTTCAAATTCATCGATCTCAAAAAAAGTGCTCACCTCTTTTAGAAACAATCCCTCTGTTCCCCTTTGCGATCGCACAGTCGCCGCGATCTCGTGGTTTATAGCAGCGTAATAAAGGAGGGTATATGAATCGGCATGGTCAGATAATATTTTGTTTTCATGATCCGCGCGAACATGCCGCTTCTGCATTTCCTCAATGTAAATCCTGTACCGAAACCTGTAAATAGCCTCCCGCTCATCTTCGGTCTTTGCCGTTTGTATGATATGTTCCATTCTTTTTTTAGCAGGTCTTGTTTTTTATGGCCGGATGAGGGTTACACCGGCATCACCTTTTTTACCTTATCCGCTGCATAATTATACATGCCCTTGTAGAGGTGCACCGTGCATTCAGCGGCATATTCGCAATAAGCCCAATCGTAAGGAGTAAGCGGAGCCGTCGCCAGTACGTCCAATATATCCTGACTGTGGCCTTTATCCAATTCTCCGTGCAAAAGGAAAAATGACATTTGCTCCCGGTTCAATTGGAGTTGCATCGCTGCTTTTTGTCCATATTCTACACCCAACTGACCGCTTAACCCTTCCAGTACATATCCCATGGCAAGCCGGGCAACCGGATGTTTGAGCGCCAGGAACATGGCAAACGAAATATACGCCTGGGTCGGAAAAGGGGGGAAAACTTCTCTCGGGTCGGCGCCGTTATAACTCGTGTCACGCAGGTTTTGCACGATCCACTTCCAATGGTCCTGTTCTTCCTCGGCGTGATGCAACAGGTATTCGCGAATTTTAAAATGCCGGCTATCACACATGGACCCGGCAAGAGCAAATGAAGAACTGCTGGTATAAACCTGGTGAAACAAGGTTTTAAGGAGGCTGTGAAAATGGCTTAACTCAATTTCTTCATCGTCTATTAGTTCGATGATCTTGTTATGCGCCGGGAACTTTTCCACACATAATTTTGCTTTTGCCGAAAATTGCTCAAAGTTGCTTTCAGGATATTTAAGCAATACGTTTTCTACTGATTGGTAGTCCATGGTTTTTTTTGGTGACTAGTGTTTATTGATTTACTGCACCAAATCTCAGGCGGAAAGGAAAATGGGGCTACCGTAATACCTCCCTTTTTTACAGGGTGTTTTTACGGTATAAATAAGGTTAAAAGGCGTTGGGAATGTGGAAGTTATTGGAGATATTAGCGATAATTAAACTGAATTAATTACCTTTTAAACTTTTGATCATGAAAAATCTATTTTACGTTGCGGGTTTCTTTGTAATAGCGTATTGTTTGGGAGGATGTAAAGGCAAATCGCCGGGGCGGGCAGCATCAGCAGATACCGCATCATGCCCGGCAACACCTGTGGTGAAGAAGACATTAAACGGTTTTGGGTACGACTATGCGAACCAAAGGATTAATGATTACTGCAAGAATTTTAATAACGGGGTCAGTGGCTATCCCGTAAAACCCGTGCATGCATGGTACAGCATTGATCAGATACAAAAGATGTACAACTTATTGATGTGCGAAAGTAAAGTGAACGGCGTTCGTTTTTATTTGGGTTCGGAAACTTCTGGCAATCCAAACGACGTTAACTATCATATATTTCTAGTGACAACATATGAAGATCACGGAAGCGGAACGGGACAAAGTGGCTGCGGAACGGTTACGAAACAAAGTATTAATCGTGATTACTATGATCATAATGCCGACTATTTAGTAGGTTCAGATCCACCGTTCGGGGATGCTTTACCTAGAAATCCAACGCAAGCTATTTCAGATGGCGCCCGGTTATACGACGCCGCTCATAATCCTACAGAAAAACCATGTACTACGCGGAAAAGTGAACACTACCTTGATGCTGCTGTTGCCCATGGATGGGTTTTGAAACGAGCTATTAACAATGATGTCTCGGGCTTCAATACCAAAAGCGAGTGGTTTGACGCTTGTTTTATAAAGGCTGTTTTTCATACAATTTTAGCTAACCAATCAAGTCCCACCAACTTAAGCGGCTTAAGGATCTATCTAGGGAAGGGTTATAAAGATGAAACCGGAATGGACAGAGATGTTTTTATTTTAGTGCCAACGAAAGTCGAACAGGTTCCAGGCTCAAATGCTACCATTCATGCGGATTATTATGATTGTTTAGAGAAACTTAATCCGCAAGAATTCAATAAATGTGTAACACCTCTTGCTGCGACAGGCCGGTCTGAAAACGGCATTTTGCCTGACACCAACCAATCACATATTTTAAAGCATATTGAAAAGTATGGTTATTGGTATGGCGGTTATGACAATGGCGAAATGTGCCCCAATAGCTGTAATTAATAGTATCGCGACTGTAGAAAAGGGTGTTTTTGCGATGGTAAAAGAGCGTTAAAGCGATGTCTGTGTGGAAGTTATTGAGAACATTAGCCCTAAACAAACTTAATTAACTAACTTTTAAACTTTTGATCATGAAAAAACTATTACCAATGTCGTTCATCTTTGTAATGGCCGTAGTGTTATCGTCTTGCTTTTTGAGCAGATATTATTCTAAAAAAACCGCCTATGAGACCTTAGATGGATTGTCTCAATCTACCGCGATGCAGCAGGCAGAGAACTTTAAAACTTATGCAGCAAAAGACATGCACTACAAATCAGTGTATCGATGGTATTCAAAGCAACAAATTAAAGAAATGGATAAATTATTGACTTCAGAGGCCACATCGAAACAGGTCGATGGGATAAGAGTTTATCTAGGATGCGATAATCCGGGAGTTGTCGTCAACCCCAAACTGAATAACATGATTTTCTTGGTGCCCACGAAGCTACAAAACATTGATGGGCACAGTCGACATGGGGATTATTATGATCATCCTATGAGCTATCCCGTGACAACTGGCGAAAATACGGTCGATGACAATGCTGATGCAAGCGAATCCCATGGTGCGACATTATACAGCTTGCCGGCCTTGCCGCCAGAAAGTTGTTCAAACCCAGGAGACCATTATATTAACGTAGCCCAGTGCCAACAATGGGTGGCAAAAAGGAGGGAGAATGGGGGCTCAGCCGCGGCAACTCCAATAAATACGTACTCGGAATGGTATCCTTATTGCTTTATTAAGAGTTTGTTTGATGCAATCCTGGATGGCAAAAATAATTTAGATGGCTTGAGAATATATCTTGGAAAAGGCGACCTAAGCGTGGGTTTGGAATCATACAAAGACAAGGACCTGTTCATTTTAGTACCTACGTATCCAAAAGGATCAGACCATTTCGATTACTATCAATGCCTAGAGGAACTGGAACCAAAATTCTGCAGAAAATCGAATGGGACTAACGCAATCACAATGCAACCCAATTTCCGTTGGATGATGGGGGGCTATGATAATGGTGAAATGTGTCCAAACAGTTGCAATTAAAGAAAAAGTCCTATGATTTTGCAGTACTTTACGATTAATACCTGCGCAGAACTAATTTGTCTTATCGCTGCTCTGATTTCTTTGGAGAAAAATCGTTTATGGACATCGTGGTTTGTAATTTTTTTTCTTTTTATAACAGTGGCTGCGGAAATGGCGGCCATTCCTATCAAAATAAATTATTTAAAAGACACAAAGCACAACTTGCCCAATATTTGGCTTTATAATCTTTTGCTGGTCTTTCAGGTAGCATTCTATAACGTAATCTTTTCGGTACTTTTGGATAAGAAAATTTATACGGTTTTAATCCTACTTATATTTTTCCCCCTTCTTTCAGTATTTTATATTTACGAAATCAGCCAACATGGGCTGTTCGAATATAATGAACTAACCAATTCCATATTTTCAGTAGAAATAGTTTTGTGTTCCTTAATATTTTATTACAATCTTTTTCAGTCTGATGCAAATATTAAGCTAGGAATATACCCGGAGTTTTGGTTCGTGGCAGGCGTTTTATTTTTCTTTTTTGGAAGTACAGTCTTAAATCTCTTTTACGATTCGATTAAAAGAATTCTACCTCATAACAAACATTTTGTAGGTTATATATATAATGTTTTGAACATCTTATTATACGGTTTTTGGAGTTACTCATTTATATGCAGAAAGTGGTTATGGCGGATATCAGCGGCTTAGTCATCGTTAGTACGATCATCTTCCTCATCGCCCCTGCTTTTATAATTGTTTATATCTTTGTTTACAACCAGCGCAAAAAGCGGCATATCCTGGAAAAACAACAAATGCAGCTCACCTTCGCTTCCGAGCTCACCAAAACCCAGCTCGAAGTGCAGGAGCAAACCATGCAAACCATTGGTGCGGATTTGCATGATAACATCGGTCAGCTGCTAAGTTTAACATCGCTTACGCTCAATTCCATTGAGTTGGATAACAAAGCGAAAGCCCGGCAAAAGATTGATGATTCCATCGATCTCACGCTGCGCTCGATAAAGGAAATGAGACTGCTGGGTCATTTGCTGCAGGGGGACCAGCTGGTTGCGGTTGGGCTGGTTGAAGCGATCAGGCAATTGGTAAGCTGGATGGAGCGGTCGGGCCGCTTTGAAATTATTTATACAGCGGGTGATGAGATAGCTGCAAACCGTAATGCCGATAAGGACCTGATCATTTTTCGCATTACCCAGGAGGTGTTTAATAATATCATCAAACATGCGGCGGCTACAGAGATTACCGTCGATCTGGATTATGCGGAGGGTGCGCTGGAGTTGCGTATTGCCGACAACGGCGTCGGCTTCGCGGCCGATGAAGCGCCGCCGGCGCGCCATGGAATGGGCCTCCAAAACATCCGCAAACGTGCCGGCATTATCGGCGGCGAAGCGGCCATCGCGTCAAATGTGGGCCAGGGTACACAAATCATCGTTTCAATTCCATATCCTTAAAAAAAATGGAAAACAATAAAATACATATTGCCATAGTCGACGATCATACGTTGTTCAGGAACGGCGTTGCTGCCCTGATGGCTGAATTTGATGAACTGGAGGTGGTTTTCGAAGCGGAAAACGGCCAGCAGCTGCAGCAGGCGCTGGCTAAACACACCAGGCCGGACGTTATCCTGATGGATATTAACATGCCGGTAATGGATGGGTATGCATCAACTAAATGGATCAAACAAAACTATCCTAAGATCAGGGTTTTGGCGCTGAGTATGTTTGAGGATGATAAGGCGGTTATCCAAATGATAAAATGCGGGGCTGGCGGTTATGTTTTGAAGGAATCGAGGCCGCGCGAGCTTTTGGAGGCCATCAAAGCAATTCACGAAAAAGGCGTTTATATTAACGAAATGGTTTCCGGCAAGCTGCTGCGTTCGGTTACTGACAAAGAAGATCTGCCGGATATTTCCAAAAAGGAGCTGGAGTTTTTACGGCTCTGCTGCTCCGAGCTGACTTACAAAGAGATTGCCGACCAAATGTTTGTAAGCCCGCGTACAGTAGATAATTATCGCGAAGCGCTTTTTTTAAAACTTAACTTAAAGTCGCGCAGCGGCCTGGTGCTTTATGCCATACAAAACGGAATATTTAAATTTGAGTAAATATTCAATTGCTATATTGGCAGCATTATGGAAAGAAGATCCGTCATCAAAAGCCTGGCCGGCCTGGCCGTTTTGCCGGCCCTGCATATCAACCCCATCGGCACCGATAAAAGGCCAGTTCTGCGCGTAGCACACCTTACCGATGTGCATTTAAAGAATAAATGGGATGCGCCGGCCCGGTTTGCACGCTGCCTGCACCATGTACAGCGGCAGCCAAATGTCGACCTGATCCTGAATGGCGGGGACATTGTGTTCGACATGAACAAGGAAAACCTTGATACCATTAACGGCCAGTGGAAACTGTGGCATGCTACCATTAAATCGGAGTGTAGCCTGCCGATGCATTATGTCCTGGGTAACCACGATATCTGGTGGAATGAAAATGACAAAGGCCAGGCGCTTTATGGCAAACAATTCTCCATCGATCAATTGCAGCTTGCGTCGCCCTGGTACAGTTTTATCAAAAATGGCTGGAAATTTATTTTACTGGATAGCGTTCATTTGGATATCGATAATACCTGGTATATCGGCAACCTCGGCGACGTACAATTCGCGTGGCTGGAAAATGAATTGAATGCAACGCCGGCAGACATGCCTGTTTGTGTGCTGTCGCATATCCCGCTGCTTACCGCTACGCTGATGGTGGATGATCAAACCGCCGTTAACAAATGGGAGGTGCTCGGCGGTGATATGCACACCGATATTTCGAAGATCATGGCGCTGTTTTACAAACACCCGAACGTGAAACTTTGCCTTAGCGGCCATATCCACCTGCGCGACAAGGTGGTTTACAACAATGTTACCTACTTGTGTAACGGCGCGGTAAGCGGCGCCTGGTGGGAAGGCAATAAACGCGAAACCGCGCCCGGCTATGGATTAATTGACTTTTTCGCCGATGGCAGCTTCGATGAGCAGTACGTAAATTATTAGCTGACCGGTCTTATTTCCAGCAGAATAATCCCGCAATGATAGCCGCCGATGCGTAGGTCAGTACAGAAGCAATCATGGTGCCGATAACGAATTTCCGGCTGTAGTTAATGTAGATCGCATTGCTGATTCCCAAAATAAAGCCAAAGCATGCGAAACAGATCAGCCCAAGCTTTATGTGCGACCAAACATTCCGCAGCAATACGTAGTTTACCCCCACTTTTATATAAAACAAAGTGAACAGGGCTCCAAAAAGGAAGCTCATCAACGAACTATACAGGTAGCTCTTATTGCTTTCGGGGCGCCAGGTTTGCGGCGTGAGCGCCTGGGCGCTGTGGAACAGAAACCCGACGAAAAACCACTCGATACAGATATTTGCAACACCTATGCAAATAGCCGACAGGATGAAATGCATTGTTGTCATGGGGACGCTTGTTTGTTTAAAGGTAGCAATAATTACATAAACGCCTCATTTTCAGCAATAATTTTTTATCCACAAAACATTCTTTAATAGCAGGCGTTTTATAGGCAAAATCTTAAATACAATGCGATTGTTAAAATATATCATCGTTGGCGCCGCGGTAGGCTACGGCATCAACTACATTACAAAAAAGGGTGAAAACGGCCGTTCAATTTTAGACGATTTAACCGACAAAGCGCCGGATTGGTTCGACCAGGCCAAACGGTTTACTGAAGAAACTATCGGTAATATTGGGAGGAGTGTAAAAGGTTAGTGTTAAGTCAAAAGTCTTTGGTCGTAAGTCAAAAGTCTGCATTTCGATATTCTGACTGAAACTCAAGACTAAGCGCCAATTCATGGCCGACACGACACTGGTCCCGATCCGTTATTGACCAAACTCCACCCAAAAACAGTGCATGCCCTGATTAAACTGGTAGCCGATGCTGAAATCATAAAGCGTACAGATGTTTTTCATGATGGCCAGGCCCAGGCCCGTTCCGTCGGAATTGCGGCCCTTGTAAAATCGCTCAAAAATAGCATCCTGGTCAAGCGGGGAGGGGTCTCCCGTATTTTGAAAACAGAGTTTATTGCCGGATAGCCGGATTTCTATACGGCCTGCATTTTTGTTATGCCTGATGGCGTTGCTAAAAAGGTTGTTAACCAAAACGTCTATCAAATACCTGCTGGCGTTTACCTCAAAATTGTTCAACTGATAATCCAGCGCAATGTTTTTGTTATGGATCATCTCATGAAATTGCTGGCCTTTATCAAGAATGACGGTTCTCAAATTTATTTTTTCGGTATCCCTAAGCAGGTTATTGTCTATTTTAACCAGTAACAGCAACGATTGATTTAACCGGCTTAGCCGGCTGGCCGCTGAATAAATATCGGTTATTTGGGCAAATTGATCCGGGCTTAGCTTCTCGTCCTGTATCAGTATATCCAACTTGGAAGTTATAACTGCCAGCGGCGTCATCATTTCGTGCGAGGCATTTTCGGTAAAAGTCTTCAGTCCCAAATAGTCTGTCGTAACTCTCGACGACATTTTAGCAACGGCGTCGCTTAAGTCTTTAAACTCGTCTACCGTTGATCCAATAGTGGCAATCTTCCCCGTATCGGCTACGTTGAACTTTTTTACCTGTTGCAAAATGGAGTAAAACGGCCGCCAAAGACCATTCAAAACAAACCTATTGGTCACAATCATTATGCAAAGTAAAACGGCGGTAAGCGCCAGGGTAATCGCCGATATGATCTGGATGAGATATTCCGTCTCCTCCCGCGATTCAACTATCGTAACGATGTACCCCTGTCCGTTTACTTTTATAAGTGCCGACACGGCGCGGCCATCTTCGGCCTTCTTCTCTTTTGGGTTATTGTATGGGGTATCAAAAAATCGTGTGTCAAAAGCCTGTGCTTTTGTTTTTGCAAAGGTGGTAACGTCTTCATCAAAGTCAATAGACCGGGGCAGCCGCTGGTTTTGATTCACATAATCTATTACTTCCTCCACTTCTTCGGTCAGGTCGTTATCCAGCTGTTGCCGGGCAATATGGTTGATGATAAGATAGTAAACAACCCCCGATATCAGCAAAACCGAAACGCTTACAATGATGCTGGCTTTATTATAATGCGCGGATAATTTCATCTATCAGGCAAATTTATACCCTACGCCGTAAATGGTGGCAAAAAAATCTTTCCCGCTAAGTTCCATCAATTTCTTCCGGAGGTTTTTTATATGTGTATAAATAAAATCAAAACTATCCAGCATATCCATCTCATCTCCCCATAAATGCTCCGCTATCGCATTTTTCGAGATCACTTTCCCCTTGTTGGCAATAAAATATAGCAGCATATCATATTCCTTCCGGGTAAGCACCATCACCTTGTCGTTAACGGTCACCCTCCGTCCCAGCAGGTCGACACATATCTCGTTATATTCAAGTGTATTATTGGTGACAAAGGTCTTTCTCCTGAAAATGGCCATCAGGCGGGCTTTTAACTCGGCAAGGTGAAAAGGTTTAGTGATATAGTCATCCGCGCCGAGATTAAGCCCCTTAATTTTATCATCCAGCGAGTTTCGCGCGGATATAATCAATACGCACTCATTTTTACCTGTCGACCTCAGAAAGTCCAAAATAGCAAAGCCGTCGCCGTCGGGCAGTCCAATATCCAGCAAAATACAATCATAGTTGTAAACGGCGATCTTTTGAATCGCGGTCTTCTGATCGCCACAAGTCTCGCAAATGCTCCCTTCTTCACTAAAATATTTTTCTATGGATTCGCGCAGGCTTTGCTCGTCTTCAACTAAAAGGAGTTTCAATAGCTAAATTTTTATTAAATCTATGTTATGAATTTGTAGCAAAACTGTAGAATAATAAAGGCGATGGCGATTCGATTGAAACGGGTAGCTGATCAGGCCGGGGTAAGGCTCGCTGTTTATAATATTTGTTACCTTTAGCTTGCTCAATCTACAGTATTGCTTCAAATTTGCCGGGTAGTTTTACGACTAATAAATATTGGTAATGGGCCGGATACCGTAAAATTGCAATTACAATCTGACGCCGCGGAATAAATTCCTATACTTTTGATAATGAGCAGGCGCCTGCAAAGCGTCGCTTCTTTTATCCAAATCAGGAAACGCTAACCAACTGACAAAACATGAGGAAATTTTATATACTCGCCTTTTTATTTTTCGGCATAGCTACCGGGCTCAGGGCGCAGGATAACTACGAGATACAGGTTTACGGTTCAGAAACCGAGGAGGCCGGCCACACAATGGTTGAATTGCACAGCAATTATACTTTCGACGGAAGCACAAGTATTGTTGACGGCGTGTTGCCGACGGAACATGTGTTCCACGAGACTATTGAGATCACGCACGGCTGGACACCCTGGTTTGAAACGGGGTTTTACTTTTTTAACACGCTTGGCAACGATGGCCGTACGGCTTACGTCGGGTCGCACATACGCCCCAGGTTTGCCGCGCCTGAAAGTTGGAAATGGCCGGTAGGCGTAAGTATCTCGCTGGAATACGGCTTTCAAAAGGCTCAATATTCTTCGGATACGGAAACCCTGGAAATAAGGCCGATCGTCGACAAAAAATGGGGCGGTTGGTATATTTCGCTAAACCCCACGCTCGACCAAACTTTTAGGGGAGTGGACCAAAACAGGGGGCTCATTTTTTCGCCAAATGTAAAGGTGAGTTACGATATCACCAAGGTTGTAGCGCTCGGCCCTGAATATTACGGCAGCGTAGGCCCTTTTTTTAATTACGATCCTATCCAGCAGCAGCAGCACCAGCTTTTTATTGCCACAGACTTAAATTTTAACCCTAACTGGGAATTTAACGCAGGCTACGGATGGGGTTTTACAAACAGTACCGACAGGGGAATTTTCAAGGTAATTTTAGGCCGTAGATTTTAAATAAATATTATGATAGCAACCGGACCCACCACAAAGGACATCCAGCCAACACCGCAGATAAAAAAGAATTCTGCCGGTATCCGGTTATGGCATTGGTTAAACGCTATCGTTATTTCAGGTTCACTGCTTACTGTTTTACTTCATTCGACCTTAATGAATACGAGGCAAAATGCAGCCGTGATAAAAGATCAGCTAAAGGAAGCCGGTGCAACGGTAACCGATGACCAGGCACGGCATGCAGCACATGAACTTAGCGACAGTGTATGGGCCGCACACACCTGGATTGGCTATGGCCTGGTGGCCCTGGTAGTCTTCCGGCTTTTGCTTGAGTTTTTTCAGGTGGCTGATCAAAAGTTTTTGAGAAGCCTTAAACGTCTGTATCAACAATATAAAGACACCAAAGAAAACCGAGAGCAGGCAAGGCACGATTTCTGGGTTAAAACCTTATACGCGATGTTTTACCTGATGATTATTACGCAGGCCATTACCGGCTTATGCCTGGCGTTTGAAGATGATGTGCCGGCGCTAAAGGCAATACATGCCTTCCGCGAAATACACTCGTTCAATATGTACCTCATCCTCGGGTTTATATGCCTGCATCTTGGCGGGGTATATTGGGCGGAGCGTAAGAACAAGCCTGGGATTGTTTCGGATATGATAAACGGCGGACAGGAATAAGGCCGCGCTATCTTCAGGGTCTGTTTATTGGAGTCTGCATGCGTGAACCTTACTTAAAATCAACCCAAAAGAAATTAAATGCAATTTTGTGGCAAAGTCTATTGCTTTTACCGGTTTTTATTTAGCTTTGACATAAATTACACCCCGTTGCGTGGTTAGAAAAAAAAGTAAACAACGAATTTTCCTTTCCCGGCTGCTGCTTATAGTCTTTGCGGCGGGGCAGATCATTGTTTATTCGCACCAGCACAACACCAATGTTGCGTCAATAGCAAATAAGGCAACGCACCAATCATCACGGCAACACGTAAGCGACAGATGCCAGCTGTGCGACGCCATGCACCACAACCAGGTTGTGCTCGGTTCGCAGGCGTTCGCTCCGGCAGCTGCCGCAAGCTTTCAACTTTTTACAGTAGGTTCTTATGCCTTTGTAAGCATCTCGCTTATTCTTTCTCCCGGACGCGCGCCGCCGGTTTCATAGTATTATTTTTCTTTTTCTATCAATCCTCCTTTCCGGCTATTGCTATGGCCCGGTGGGTGGTATCATTCATTTTTTAATTTTTTTACTATGAAACTGAAGCTAATTTCTTTCCTGGCATCTATACTTATAGCTATATCATTATTTGCAAATGCCGCACACACTACAACCGATGTTGTTACAGGCACCTTAAGTGGGACAATTACCGACAAGGCCGACGGCAAACCTATCGCCGGGGCCACTATTTCCATTCCCGATCTAAGAACCGGCGCTGTGACCGATGCCTCGGGTAAATATACCATCAACCGCCTGCCCAAAGGGGTTTACCTGGTGCAGGTTAGCCGTTTGGGTTATGCCACGTTTAACCAAAGGGTCGATTTTTCCAAAATAGCCACCCTGGATGTACAGCTCCGAGTATCCTCTATTGAAGCCGGCGAGGTGGTAATTACCGGCGTAAGCAAGGCGACTGAAATAAAAAGAGACCCGGTACCGATGGTTGCCGTTGGCAAGAGTTTTATTGATCAGCGGGCTGCTTCGGGAAACGTAATTGACGAAATAGCCAATTTGCCCGGGATAAGCGCCGTTACTACCGGACCCAACGTTTCAAAACCGTTTATTCATGGGTTAGGGTACAACCGGGTAGTTACTGCCGAAGACGGCATACGCCAGGAGGGCCAGCAATGGGGGGATGAGCACGGGATTGAAGTTGATCAAAACTCCATCGACCGCATAGAAGTTATTAAAGGCCCGGCGAGTTTAAGTTACGGATCAGACGCCATAGGCGGGGTGGTCAACCTCCTTAGCCCGACGCCTGTTCCCGATGGCAAAATATTAGGGTCGGTACAAGGCATTTATGGAACAAACCAGGGGCTAATGAATGGCTCGTTCAGGTTATTTGGGAATCAGAATGGTTTTGTGTGGGGCACTGTCATATCCGGTAAACAGGCAAAGGATTACCAGGACCCGCATGATGGCCGCGTTTATGGCACCGGGTACAAGGAAGGCGATGCAAGAGTAATGGTCGGCTTAAATAAATCATGGGGATATTCGTACCTCAATGCCTCTATATTTGATGATTTCCAGGAAATTCCGGACGGCAGCAGGGATTCGGCTACCCGCAAGTTTACCTCTCAAATTACGGATGCGGATACCTACCGGCCCATTGTGCCCGAATCGGTGTTGAATTCGTACGCCATTACACCTTTGCACCAGCATGTGCAGTTGTACCGTATTTACGACAACAGCAACTTTGTGTTAGGCAATGGCAACCTAATTGTTAACCTCGGTTACCAGTTTAGCCACCGGCGCGAGTACACGCATCCTACCGAGATTGACATACCAGGGCTGAACTTGCATTTGGCAACGTATACCTATGATGTTAAATACAACTTTGACCTGGGAAATGATTACGAAACCTCGGTAGGCATTAACGGCCAGTATCAAAACAACACGATAGACGGCGCGACCGATTTTCCGATCCCGGCTTATCACCAGTTCGATATCGGCCCTTTTTTCATCCTAAAAAAGAGCTTCGGAAAATTAGATCTTTCGGCAGGCGCAAGGTACGATAGCCGCTCGATCACGCAACAAGCTGCTTATGTTGATACGACAAACAGTTTCTACCCATCGCTTTATACCGGGCCCAATCCAACAACCACCGCTAATGTGTATAAGCAGTTTAATGCATTAAGCAAAACGTTCGCGGGCGCAACCGGAAGCTTCGGCGGTACCTACAACTTTTCTGACGAGTTTTTAATGAAAGCAAACATCGCACGCGGTTTTAGAGCGCCAAGTATTGCTGAGCTCTCGGCCAATGGCGCTGACCCGGGCTCCCAAATATTCCATGTTGGCAACAGCGATTTTAAACCCGAGTTTAACGTGCAAAGCGATGTGGGGGCCTTCCTTACGCTGCCAAATGTATCGGCCAGCGTCGAGGTTTTTGACAACAATATACAAAACTATATTTTCCAGGAGCAAATACTGGATGCACAAGGCAATCCTGAACGCGTAAATCCGGACGGTTCTCCAAATCCCAACGGAATTTACAGCAAGTTCACCTATACACAAAGCACAGCGCGCATCGACGGCGGCGAGTTTTACCTGGATATCCACCCGCTGTCGTGGCTGCATTTCGCCAACTCCCTCACATTAACTTATGGAACTAATTTGGGCAACGGGGGTCATCAGCCGGATAGTTTAAAATATCTGCCATTTATCCCTCCGCTGCATACCCACTCCGAGCTTCGCGGGACTTTTGCAAACGGGGTTGGCGATTTTAGAAACGTTTATGCTTTTATAGGCTTCGACCATTACAATGCACAAGACCGCTTTTTTGCGGCTTATGGCACAGAAACCTATACGGCAGGCTATAACTTATTAAGCGCCGGAATAGGCGGCAATATCTTCGACTCCAAAGGCCGCAAAGTTGTTGAACTGTTTATCGAAGGAACCAACCTTGCTAACGTAGCTTACCAATCGAACATGAGCAGGCTTAAATATTTTGACAATCCTACTGTGCCCCCGGGTGTCCAACCAGGTATTTTCAATATGGGCCGCAATATCAGCTTTAAAGTTGTCGTTCCGTTTGACCTATCGCCGCATGCAAAACCGGTTGCGAGTTTATAACCCAAACAAGGGCCTGTTTTTGGGCAGGCCCTTATCTTTTCTTAAAAATTTTTAATACGGCTGACCGGCCGGACAAGAATCGGCTGGCCGCCTGATGGCTAACCTTATAAAATATTATTAAAATGATAAAGGTTAATGAAAAATATGATGCCGAAACGCTGCTGGAAACCCTTGAGCTGAGGATAACAACAGCCCGGCTAAAAGTTTTATCTATAATCATCCCGGTTGGCGCCGCTGTTTCCATATCGTCAATCAAACGGCAAACAAAAGGAGTAAACGGGATAACGCTTTATAAAACTTTAAAAACACTCGAAAAAAAAGGCGCCATTTATAAGCTATTTGATCTAAGCGGCACAGCCTACTACGCGCCGGGTCGTTTCCGCGCCTCCAAACAACTCCAGACGTACATACATTTTAATTGCCCCGGTTGCCAGAAAATGATTGCATCGCCGCCGCAAAAAAAGTTTACAATATCCCTCCCAAAAGGGTTCAAAGCCCGGCTGGTTGCGTTATGCGTTTGGGGAAAATGCGCGATATGCCGCAAAAAAGAATCCCACTTAATGGTTTAGCGATTTGTGTCTCTTTTTTGCCGGATCATGCTGTATTGGTCGATGAGGTGATGGACAATATCGCCGATAAAAAGAAAAATACTATATCCAACCCACCCCGTTACATTATATAGATGCGCAACCGACGCCCCGCTTATTTTTCCGAGCCAAATTCCGATTACCCATACTACCGTTACTGAAAGAAAACAAATGATCATCTTCACAAAATTATCCGATTCAATTGGCTGAAGTATCGCCCAAAGCACCACATATAGCGTTGGTTGGCGAATAAGCTCATGACCGCCTACGGCCCCGAGCCAATAATACAAAGATTGTCCGGTAAAGCTAACCCCGTCAATAAAGGAATGGGCCATGTTCATCAGTACAAATACCAGCATGGTGATGCCAATACTCATGTTCTTGAAGTGAACG
>JABDHD010000018.1 GCA_013285685.1 Bacteroidota bacterium | reverse complement strand
AAATGCGGATGTGGTATGATGTGCAAATGTGCGGATGTGCAGATGTGCGGATAATTTGCTGTGCGATTTTCATGAATGGCCGGGAAGGATTTTTATTAGTATATCAGGTCGCCGCCGAATCAAATAACTTTTATATTTACCCTATGATCGGCGCCTAAACTGCTGGATCATAATTTCGATGAGAAAAATCCTGCTTCTTATGCAGTTGCTGCCTCTGTTGGCGTTTGGCCAGGTGGCAAGTGCCTTTTATGACGACGGTGTTAAGTTATTTGCCCAAAAAGATTATAATGGTGCGCTTGAGCGTTTTACCAAGGCCATCGCTGCCGACCCTAATAGTTTTGAAGCCTACAATTTCAGGGGAATAATTAAAAGCGAGCTTGCGGACTACGCGGGTGCGATGGTTGAATTTGATAAGGCAATAGCCATCAATCCCAAAGCATATAGCGCATATGCCAATCGCGGGCATGTGAAGATATTGATGAATGACTTTAAAGGCGCGGTTGCAGATTGCGATCTGTCGTTGGCCATCGATTCCGGTTACGAAATAGCGTACGCCGCCCGAGGTGGCGCGAAAGACGGGCTGGGTGACTTTGCAGGTGCGTTAAAGGACTTTAATAAGGCGATAAATATAAGCCCGACCGATTTTAATGCATTTAATGGGAGGGGTAATGTCGAAAACGCGTTAAAAGATTATACAGATGCAATTGCAGATTTTAACAAGGCGATTGAAATAAACCCTCAGTATGCCGAGGCCTATGCGAACCGGGGCGCATCGAAAAAATCAATCAATGACAATGACGGCGCGATAGCCGATTATAATAAGGCCATTCTGATCAACCCAAAGGTGGCGGCAATTTATATGAACCGCGGTGTTACAAAAGGCATGCTGGGTGATAACACAGGCGCGATGACCGATTACGACCAGGCCATCGCAATCGACCCCAAATCGGCACATGCTTATGAAAACAGGGGAGCGCTGAAATTTAGACTAAATGATGTGAGCGGTGCTACCGCAGATGTTAAAGAGGCACTCGCGCTCAACCCGCAGTTTGCTGAGGCATACTATGACCGCGGCGAAATAAAGAACGTGACGAATGATCCGCAGGGAGCCATTGCTGATTTGACGACCGCGATTAGCCTAAAACCTGATTTTGCTAATGCTTATCACGACCGGGGCTGTATTAAGCAGCGGCTACAGGATTTTAACGGCGCAATTGCGGATTTGTCCCAAGCTATTGCGATCAACCCTGATTTTGATATGGCATACGCTAATCGCGGCATAACCAAAATGGCATCGCAGGATTTGTATGGAGCAGTCGATGATTATGCCAAAGCCATAGCGCTGGCGCCTGAAAAGCCAACGCCTTATTATTATAGAGGGTTTATTAATATGAACATGGGCTATCCGGCGCTGGCGCTTCCTGATTTTGACAGGGTAATAAAATTATTGCCGAATGCCGCTGATTCGTACTGTTGCAGAGGTGAATGTAAAAATATGACCCATGATTACAACGGCGCCCTGGCCGATCTAAACCAGGCGATACAATTAAACTCCAAATTTGCCCAGGCCTACAGCTACCGGGCGCAAGCAAAATATTTTCTGAACGATAAAACCGGCGCCTGTGCCGACTGGCAGAAGGCTATTGACTTTGGCGATGCCCGCGCAGCGGGCGATATGAACAAGTTTTGTAAATGAGTTCATAGTTCATCCCCCACGTGTGGGATAGTTCGTGGCGGCTCGTTTAGGGTTTTTAGCAGCAGCCTTACCAAATTCGATTATGAACTATGAACCACCCGCCAACCACAGTCTTTGACTGACAGCGTTCGAATTTTTTTCGATGCTTTTGGTACCCTTGCCGTACCCGCTTCAAATGCGTTTTAAGATGTTTCTTAAGCGTTTCGTGACGTGTTTGACAAGGGGCGCAGCGCCGTTTCGCCGGTTGTCCGCTGTAAGTGTTCACGAAATTCCTCAAAAACGTAACAATTTGGAGATAGTGTAAATTTTAACCCGCTAAAAATCAGTGCTTTTCGCTTTGGTTTAGCGGGGTGTATGTGTGCAAAACGTGAACACTTTAACGCCCGTTTGGGTGACGCCGCTAAGAGCAAAAGACATTATTAATTTTACCATGAACCGTGAACTATCAACCGTTAACTAATATTATGCAAGCATAGCAATTGCCCGCTTTATTTGATTAATTTTGCGGGTCGCCAATTCAAGCCAAAATGGAACATATCGCGCCCTACCATTCCAAACATAAAATACGTTTTGTAACCGCCGCTTCGCTGTTTGACGGGCACGATGCCACCATTAACATTATGCGCCGGATATTGCAATCGTCGGGTGCGGAGGTGATCCACCTGGGCCATAACCGCTCGGTGGATGAAGTGGTGAATTGCGCTATACAGGAGGATGTACAGGGCATAGCCCTAACCAGCTACCAGGGCGGCCACCTGGAATACTTTAAATACATGTACGACCTGCTGAAAGAGCGCGGCGCCGGGCATATCAAAATATTTGGCGGCGGCGGCGGTGTTTTCCTGCCGCAGGAGATCGATGAACTGCAGGCGTACGGTATTTCCAGGATATACTCCCCGGATGATGGCCGCCGGATGGGTTTGCAGGGGATGATCAACGATATGCTGATCCAGTGCGACTTTGAGCATAAGATAAAGCTAAACGGGGAGCTGCGGCACCTGCCCCAAAAAGATGCGACCGCCATTGCCACCGCAATAACCATAGCGGAAAATCATCCAACAGAGGCACATCATTTCCTGTCCGAGGTGCACAAAATGATTAAAACCAGTAAGATCCCGGTTTTGGGCATAACGGGTACCGGTGGATCGGGGAAATCATCGCTGGTGGATGAGATTGTACGGCGGTTTTTGGTGGAGACCGATAAAACTGTCGCCATTATTTCCGTCGATCCCTCCAAACGCAAAACCGGCGGCGCCTTGCTTGGAGACAGGATCAGGATGAATGCTATTAACAGCCCGCGCGTTTATATGCGCTCGCTGGCTACACGGCAGGCCAACCTGGCGTTATCAAAACATGTGCAGGAAAGCATCGATATCTGCAAAGCAGCGGGTTATGATTTTATCATTGTGGAGACATCGGGCATCGGGCAGTCGGACACCATGATCACGGACTATTGCGACCTGTCGCTTTATGTGATGACCCCGGAATTCGGCGCAGCAACCCAACTGGAAAAGATAGATATGCTGGATTTCGCCGACCTGGTGGCCCTCAATAAGTTCGATAAACGCGGCGCGCTGGACGCTATACGGGATGTGCGCAAACAATACAAACGCAATCACCAGCTGTTTGCTGCCAAAGATGAGGACATTCCTGTCTACGGCACTATGGCATCCCAGTTCAATGATCCGGGAATGAATACGCTGTTTTCGGCATTGATGGCCGCCGTTAAAACCAAAACGGGGACCGATTTTTTTGAGGCAAGGGGTGAAAGGTTTAAGGTGAAGGGTGAGGAGTCGGAGAAGATATATATTATTCCGCCTGACCGGGTGCGGTACCTGGCGGAAATTGCTGAAAGCAGCGCCGATTATAACCAATGGGTGAATGAACAGTGTAAAATTGCGCAGCAATTGTTTCAAATACATGGGGTGATTGATCTTTTGTCAAATGTAGAGACGCAATATTTTGCGTCTCCAAACCCGCATACCGAGACACAAAATATTGCGTCTCTACAGGACATTCAAAAACGCCTCGAAGATCATCTTCATCCCGAGTGTAAACGCCTATTGAATCAATGGCCGGAAACAATCAAACAATATACAGCTGAAAACTTTATTTATAAAGTAAGGGAAAAAGAGATAAAATTACCGCTGTACTATACCTCGCTTTCGCAGCTAAAAATCCCCAAAATTGCTTTACCGAAATATGAAGCCTGGGGCGATATATTGCGCTGGCTGCTGACGGAAAACCTGCCGGGCGAATTCCCTTACGCAGCCGGCGTATTCCCGCTAAAACGCGAAGGGGAGGACCCTACACGTATGTTCGCCGGGGAAGGCGGGCCGGAACGGACCAATAAGCGTTTTCATTATGTTTCTTTGGGGCAACCCGCGCACCGCTTATCTACCGCATTTGATTCGGTCACACTGTATGGCGAAGACCCACATACCCGGCCGGATATTTATGGTAAGATAGGCAACTCGGGCGTAAGCATCGCCACGCTGGATGACGCCAAAAAGCTGTATTCGGGTTTTGATCTGTGCGAGGCGGCTACATCGGTGTCTATGACCATTAACGGCCCTGCGCCAATGCTGCTTGGGTTTTTTATGAATGCGGCTATCGATCAGCAATGCGAAAAGTATATTACGGAGCATGGGTTGGAGCACCTGGTTGAAATAAAGTTCAAGCAGGTTTATGACGATAAAAATCTTGTACGTCCCCACTATGATGGTGATTTGCCCCCCGGCAACAGCGGCCTTGGTCTGATGCTCCTCGGCCTTACCGGCGACCAGATTTTACCAGCTGATGTTTATTCAAGAATAAAAGCCAAAGCAATTTCAACGGTCCGCGGAACGGTGCAGGCGGATATTTTAAAGGAGGACCAGGCGCAAAATACCTGTATTTTCTCCACTGAATTCGCGCTTCGGATGATGGGTGACATCCAGCAATATTTTATCGATAAAAAGGTCAGGAATTTTTATTCGGTTTCCATATCGGGCTATCACATTGCAGAGGCGGGTGCAAACCCGATCACCCAATTGGCTTTCACATTATCTAACGGGTTTACTTATGTAGAGTATTACCTGAGCCGGGGAATGCATATCGACGACTTTGCGCCAAACCTGTCCTTCTTTTTCTCCAATGGTATCGACCCGGAGTACGCCGTCATCGGCCGCGTAGCCCGCAGGATATGGGCAAAGGCAATCAAAAACAAATACAAGGGTAACGACCGTTCGCAGAAGCTGAAATACCATATCCAAACCAGCGGACGCTCACTACATGCGCAGGAGATCGATTTTAATGATATCCGCACCACGCTGCAGGCGTTGTATGCCATTTACGACAACTGCAACTCGCTGCACACCAATGCTTATGACGAGGCTATTACAACGCCGACAGAAGAGTCCGTCCGCCGGGCGATGGCTATACAGCTGATCATAAACCGGGAGTTGGGCCTCGCCAAAAATGAAAACCCGATACAGGGCGCCTTCATCATCGAAGAACTAACCGACCTGGTTGAAGAAGCGGTAATGACCGAATTTAAAGCGATAAATGAACGCGGTGGCGTATTAGGCGCGATGGAAACCATGTACCAGCGCAGCAAAATACAGGAAGAATCGCTTTACTACGAAACACTGAAGCATACCGGCGAGTACCCGATAGTCGGCGTAAATACCTTTCTCAATAAAAAAGGCTCGCCAACTATTGTGCCTTCAGAAGTAATACGCGCGACTGAAGAGGAAAAACAATTCCAGATAGCCGCCTTGCATGAGTTTCAACACCGTAATGAAGACATCATAGTCGACTTATTAAAAAACCTGCAGCATACCGCGGTAACCGGCGGCAATATTTTCAAAAGCCTGATGGAGGCGTGTAAATATTGCTCGCTGGGACAGATATCGCATGCGCTTTATGAGGTGGGGGGGCAGTATCGCCGGAATATGTGAGTGGGGGATGTTTAGGGGCTGGAGGTTAGTTTGGACAGATTGTGCTTTTTGAGCAAGATTTATTTAAATTTTCCTAACTTCAATCTGAATTATGACTTCAATCTGAATTATGTATAATCCTTATCGCCAATATGGAAATAGAGTATCAGCTTTCTAAAAAAGATTATTATAACGCAAGTAAACTCTATCTAAAAAACTCACTGTTGAAAAGACCGTGGGTTTTTGTTGTTCTGATTATCATTCTCATTATGTCTTTAGGCGGAGGCAGCAATGAAATTTGGAGGTTTTCGTTTGCCGTAGTTGCGTCTCCCATTATTGTAATTGCCTTTATGTATTTTCTGCCTTTGTTTATCATTTCTATCCGTGTTAACAAAGCTCTTAATCAAAATCAATCAGGATTGGAAAAAAAAAGGCTTATGGTTACCGATGAGGGATTAATAATTGAATCTGAAAGTAAAAGTCAATTAAGAAAATGGGAGAGTATAGCTTCGGTACACTCAAACGATAAATTTATTTATTTGATACTCGCTGACAAAAGAATTTCAACCATTCCAAAAGCGGCTTTCCCGACTGAAAGCGAAGCTGTGAATTTTTTAGGATTAATTCAAAGCAGGATTATTAAAATACGTGGGATTGCAGCTTTTTCAGATTCAACCGCCCGCAGCAAGCCAGACTATGCAATTGGTCTCTTGTGTCTGATTCCGTTAGTCGGGGCATTTGCCGGGCTCATTTTTATTGCCAATGGTATTTTTAAATATAAAGATAAATGGTTTGTCATAATAGGCATAGCAGGAATTGTATGGACTGTCGCTGTTTATGGTTCTATTTCTTACTCTGCAACGACTCCTGGCTTTCGAAAAATCTTGGCCGAACAATCGCAAAAACAGCTAAACAGCGCGATGAAGGCAGTGGAATTCTATAAAATGAAAAATGGCTCTTATCCGGACAGTTTAGAACAAGTAAATGATGATAACTCGCAAACCTCGCTTTACGACCCGCTTCAATCCGGTGGAGGGGTCAATAAAAACAATGAATTCAACTACCAAAAAGTCGGCAATCATTATTACTTGTTTTCATCAGGACTGGATGGCATACCTAATACAAAAGATGATCTATACCCGCAGGTTGCTGCCGCTGACAGTTCTAAATTTGGATTGATTGTTAAAAAACCTGAATAGCCTTTCTGTTAATCGGCTATTGTGCCCCTATTTATGATGCATCGCCACTATCGTCGCCAACGCATCTACAATAAAATGAACCACCATCAATACCTTAATATTGCGGTAACGCTGGTAATGGTAGCCGAAGATTAAACCCAGCAAGAAAGTAAAGATGATCTCGCCCCAGTGATGATAACCGATGTGTATGGCACAAAAAAGGGCTGCCGAGATGAGCACCTGTACGTGCATATTTTTAAAAAATAAGGCCAGCCGGCTCATAACATAGCCACGGAAAAACAGTTCTTCCGTTATTCCCGCGGTTAACGCGGTAAACATGCCGAGGGTGGGGTATGACTTCATCAGGTGCTGCATCCGCACCATATTTGGGCTTTTTTCGCGCAGCCCCATCAGGTAAGGGATGGCTGAAATGATCTGCGAAAAAAAACAAAGCGCATATAACCCGATGATCCACCCAACGTAAAATTTCCAATCATATTTTTCTTCTTCCCACAGCAGAAATTTTTGAACCTCGCCATAACGGGCATATAAAAACATGAGGCCCAGCGTAGCCCATATAATAAACCTCGATACCAAAAACAGGTAGGTAAAACTTTGCCCCTTTTGTAAAACCAGCAGCGAAAGAAATGGCACGATCAGGAACGGAAGTATCATTCCCAGGATCACCAGGGTGTAATAACGCCTGTTTGCAACGTCGGTGTCGTCCATCATTTGATTGGGTATCGCTCCGGTGCGGCGTTAATAGTGCAGGTCATTTTAATTGTAAATAAAAGGATTAAACTATTTAAATCAAATAACTAATTTGCCCTTAATAAAAAAGTATTTGAACTGATGGCAGGGGATATCCAGGAAGATAAAAATTTTACCAAAATTAGCGCTGGGGACATCGCAGCTTTCCAGACTTTTGAAAACTGCGGGTTTTTAAACTGCGATTTTTCAAACGCAAACTTTGCCGATAAATTTTTTATCGATTGCCGGTTTGAGGACAGCAACCTATCCTTGATGAACCTGGCCAACACCGGCTTGCAGAATATCCGCTTTAAACACTGCAAGCTCAGTGGCGCAAACTTTACCCGGTGCAGCGATTTTCTGCTCGAAATGCACTTTGAAGCCTGCATACTGGATAATGCGATTTTCTTTAAAAAGAAAAACAAAAAAGGCACTTTTAAGGACTGCTCACTGATTGAAACCGACTTTACGGAAGCTGACCTCACAGATGTCAAATTTGAAAACTGTAACCTGCACCGTGCTTTTTTTGACCGTACCATCCTGAAAAACGCTGATCTCAGCACTTCCTACAATTTCATTATCGACCCGGATAATAACGATATCAAAAAAGCCAGGTTCTCGGCCCAGGGCCTGCCGGGCCTGTTGGCGAAGTATGATATCCGGATTGTTTAATGAAAATTCGATGCGAAGCTTTAGATTTAACCGTCTTAAGGCCCTCTCCATTGGAGAGGGGTTTGGGGTGAGGCGTCCCTACTGCCAGAGTTGAACGAATACTCGAAAAGCATTATTTAAATAAAAATTTCAGAAATCCCGCCGAACTTCGTAACTCTGTTTACTTCTTTATAAACTATTGTATTACTTTTTATGGACAAGATCGCCGAATTAGCGAAAATGATCGATCATTCGCTTTTGCACCCCACGATGACGGATGCCGAGTTGGAACAAGGCTGCAAACTGGCAAAAGCTTATAATGTGGCAACCGTATGCATAAAACCCTATGCGATAAAAGAAGGGTTGAGATGGCTGGAAGGATCGGATGTAAAAGTTTGCGCGGTGATCGGGTTCCCGCATGGCAATAGCGCCCCCGCCGTAAAAGTGTACGAAACGATGCACGCCTGCAGCGACGGCGCTACGGAAATAGATATGGTGGTCAATATCGGTAAAGTGCTTGGTGAAGACTGGGCGTACGTGGAAAATGAAATTGAGGCGATTGTTGCGGTCACCAAAAAACACAATGCAGCGCTTAAAGTGATATTTGAAAATGACTATTTGCCTGATGATAAATACAAGATCCGCCTTTGCGAAATATGCAGCAAGCTGAAGGTAGAGTTTGTAAAAACATCCACAGGCTATGGCTTTGTAAAAGGCGCCGACGGCAAATACAGCTATGAGGGCGCAACAGAACATGATTTGATCCTGATGCGGAAACATTCGGCGCCTGCAGTGCAAATTAAGGCAGCCGGCGGGGTGCGGACGCTGGATGATCTGCTGAAAGTGAAGGCATTGGGCGTTACGCGGGTTGGGGCTACAGCTACGGCCGCTATATTGGAGGAGGCAAAGAAAAGGTTTGGGATGGGTGGTGGAACGTCCGAATTTACGGATGGGGAGGCCAAAGGATATTAAAAAGCAAGTCATGCTGTCCGCCTCAAGGCGGATCAGCACGCCATCATACAGGTAATCAAGGGACAGGCAGCTTGTCTCCAGACTACCTGTCGCGCGCAGACTTAGTGTGTGAGGTGCCGATCCGCCTTGAGGCGGACAGCATGACTTTTATTTTATTTTTTTAAGATCGACCGACCATGAAACCAATTCTCACCATTTGTTTGTTATCAATATTCCTCCCCGCTTTCTCTCAAAGCCAAAGCTGGCCCGTACTAAAGCACTACGAAAAAGAACAAACCTACCGCATTGCTATGCCGATAGGCGGGATAGGCACGGGTGATATTTCTATAGGCGGTAACGGGCAGTGGATGGATGTAGAGATGATGAACAAGCCCGGGATTGGGTTTTACGGCTCGGTTACCTCGCAGCAGGCGCCGTGTTTTATGCTGTTTGTGCAGGACCAGGGCGGTAAAAAGTATGCAAAAGCCATGATGGGCCCCGTTCCGCCCGACCAGTATGCCGGCTCACAGGGTAGCCTGGCGCCCAGCCATGGTATGCCGCGCTTTAAATCGGCTACGTTCGATGCTGCCTATCCGTTCGCAACCGTTAACCTGGAAGATGATGAAATGCCCGTTTCGGTAAAAGCTAAAGTGTTTAACCCATTTATTCCATGTGATGCCGATGCCAGCGGGATGCCGGTCGCGGTAATCCGGTACGTGGTGACCAATAAAACTGATCACGCAATGGATGTGGCCGTAGCAGGCTCCATGGATAATTTTATCGGGATGGACGGCTATAAACTGGATTTTGATAATTTCGACCGGGCTTTGGTTCCGGTCGGCGCTAAAAACAACCACAATACCTACCGCGCTTCAGGCGATCTGGCGGGCATCTATATGACATCAGACAGCGTCGACCATGATGCTTCTACCTGGGGTACTATTGCGCTAACGACTTCCGAAGTAAATAAAGGATACCAAATCTCTTATCGTACCCAATTCAATCCAAAAGGCTGGAATTCGAATATGACGGATATGTGGGATGATTTTTCGGACGACGGCGTGTTCGAAAACAAAACATTCGATCAAAAAGTGAATGACCCGCGGTCGGCATTGTCGGTAAAGCTAAAGCTGGGCCCGCATGAAACCAAAGAAGTGCAATTTTTGCTGACCTGGGATTTCCCCAACCGGAAGGATTGGGACGATAAGCAAACCATCGGCAATTATTATTCAACCAAATACAGCGATGCCTGGGACGTAGCGGAAAAAACATTGCCGCACCTGCCGGCGCTGGAAAGCAAAACACTGGAATTTGTAAATACATTCGTAAACAGCAGTTACCCTGAAGCAGTAAAGGAGGCTGCACTTTTTAACGCCAACACATTGCGCTCGCAAACCACATTCCGCGACCGCGAAGGTCGTTTTTTTGGCTGGGAGGGCGTTTTTAATACCACCGGTTCATGCTATGGTAATTGTGCGCACGTATGGAACTACGAGTATGCTTCGCCCTTTTTGTTTGGCAGCCTGGCCAAATCCATGCGCGAAACCGAATACAATTACGGGGAATGGAATAGCGGCCTGGTCAGTTTTCGTGTGTCACTGCCGCTAAAAAAGGAGGGCAACTGGAAAGTGGCCGCTGCCGACGGGCAAATGGGCGGCATCATGAAGTTTTACCGCGAATGGCAGCTAAGCGGCGACGATAATTATTTAAAGGCCAACTGGCCGGCCGTAAAGAAAGCGCTTTCATTTGCATGGATACCCGGCGGATGGGATGCCGATAAAGATGGCGTAATGGAAGGCTGCCAGCACAATACCATGGATATTGAATATTACGGGCCAAACCCGGAAATAGAATTTTGGTACCTCGGTGCTTTAAAAGCCGGCGCCGCAATGGCGCATTATCTAAAAGACACGGAGTTTGAAGCGACCTGTCAAGGCTTGTTCAAAAGGGGGAGCAAATGGACGGACGATAACCTGTTTAACGGAGCATATTATATCCAAAAAATAACGCCCGTAAGAGACATCGCGCCAGGGTTATCGGCAGGGATGGGTTCAAAAAGCACCGAAAATCCCGATTTCCAGATCGGCGAGGGCTGCCTGGTGGATCAACTGGTTGGGCAGAATATGGCGCTCGTTTGCGGCCTGGGCTACCTGGCCAAACCCGAAAATGTCCGCAAAGCGCTGGAAAGCATTGTAAAATATAATTCGGTAAAATCATTTAGCGACACCTATAATAACATGCGCTCGTATGCCATGGATAATGAAGCGGGGCTAATGCTAACCGTTTATCCCGATCCTTCAAAGCGCCCGGCAATACCGCTATCGTATCATGCCGAAACGTGGACCGGCCTGGAATATACCGCCGCCACCGGCCTGTTTTATGAGGGGATGGACGCTGAAGGGCTTGCTGTAATAGAAAATGTTCGCGACCGTTATGACGGCTACAAACGTAACCCGTTTAACGAGGAAGAATGCGGCAACCACTACGCCCGCGCCATGGCCAGCTGGTCGGCTATTTTGGCGTTAAGTGGGTTTCATTACTCGGCGGTGGATGGTAGTTTTGCTATAACCTCGAAGCCGGGCAATTATTTTTGGTCGGATGGGTACGCATGGGGAAATGTGAAGGTGGAAAATGATTCTGCGACTTTAAAAGTGCATTATGGAAGTTTGAAGCTCTCGGATTTTAAGCTTGGTGGTGACAAGGACTTTAAACTGGCTGGCTCCGTTACCTTAAAAGAAGGAGAAGAAAAAACATTTAAATTGTAACGGGAAAGACTTACGAAGTTTTTGAAACTTCGTAAGTCTGGCTATCCAACTATGAAGTTAACAATATCGCTTAACGTACTTTTTATCGCTTTCGGACTCAGGTTTTTCCCGTCGTCACAGAGTCTCTCGCAGAGGACTCTGCGCAGCGAAATGCCCGCCGTAACGCAGGGTCCTCTGCGAGAGACCCCGCGGCGACACGGGGATGCAGAGCTGTCTGTTCCGCCAGCCGCGCAAAAACTAATCGATAGCTATCCAAATTTCATCTCTCGCTACGCCGATAATTACCTGGTTTTTAAAGATGGAACCAAATTGCGCTGGGACGACGGCATAAAAAACAAGTCGCGACAGGAACTATTGGACAATCCCGATCTCAAAGACATGTTTAATCAAAAGTATCCCACCGGCAAATTAATAAACCCTCCCGGGCAAAATTTTGATCCGGGCCGGATTAGAAACCTGCCCTTTTTTGAAAAAATATATGGTAGTACCCAAAAACAGGTGGAGAAAAACCTAACCGAAATTACCTGGTGCCCCAAGCTGGTAGGCCAAAAGATCACCGTCACTAAAATAAATGGGGTTGATAAACAGTTAATGCTGATATCAAAAGAGTTAGACGAACATCCTGAATTGAAAAAGTACTTAACCAATATCGGCGGCACCTTTACCTGGCGAAATATAGCCGGTACCAACAGGCATAGTATGCATAGCTACGGGATGACGATCGATATCAATACCAAATACTCCGATTACTGGCAATGGGCCTGCAAATGCACCAACGAAAATGTTACCGTTAAATATCAAAACAGGATACCGCAGTTTATTGTTGATACGTTTGAAAAATACGGGTTTATATGGGGCGGAAAGTGGTATCATTTCGATACCATGCACTTTGAATACCGTCCTGAGCTGATCAATTAAATATTGTTTTATGAAGAGTATGTTAGCCGTTTTGTTATTCATTATTGTTGGCGCACCGGCTGCCGACGATGTGGTAGCCAGGTTTAAAACACCCGAAGGATACCACCAGTGTGCGGTACAGCCGGGGAGTTTTGCTGAGTATTTGCAGGAGCTGCCTTTGAAACCTATAGGCGCTCATACGTTAACTTACAAAGGTGCTACCGCGGCCACTGATCCTTTTACTGCCGCTGTGGTTGATATGAGTGTAGGAAAAGAAGACCTGCAGCAATGCGCCGATGCGGTGATGCGCCTGCGCGGCGAATACTTGTATCATCAAAAACGATATGCGGAAATAGCTTTCCATTTTGAGAGCGGTTTCCGTTGCGGCTACATTCAATATGCTAATGGCTATCGTTATGTGAAAGGCCATTGGCTTTTGAAGGCAAAGACCGATTATGGCTACAAAACCTTTATGGACTATATGAACCTGGTTTTCGCCTATGCCGGAACACCCTCGCTCGAAAAAGGATTATATAAGGTAAACGACCCGAATCAACTAAAGGCCGGCGACGTTTTCATAAAAGGCGGCTCGCCGGGGCATTGTTTTATTGTGATGGATGTAGCGGAGAATAGTCAGCATAAAAAACTGTTCCTGCTGGCGCAAAGCTTTATGCCTGCACAAAATATACAAGTGCTGCAATACGAAGATAATCCATGGTTCAGCATGGATGTGAAAACGGGCATTTGGTACAGCGAACTGGTGGATATGGCGTATTTAAGGAGTTTTGAGAGGAGTTAGCCGGGGCAGCACCTGAAACTTAGCAAAGGTAATACCCGAAACTTAAAGTTTTTAAACGGGCCCTCACCTATCCTCCCTTTAGGGAGGACTTTAAAAAACGGCCCGACCGAAGCTAAAGTCTCCCCTACCGGCCTACCGGGGGAGATTATTCGTTGAGTGTTTGTTTTTTATGGCACTTATGGGGGCTTCGCCGTTTTGAGGGGGCTAAATCTTAGTATTTCCCTATCCCTATTTCTTCCAAACCGTCCAACCACTATTACTCCCTGTTGATGCAGATGTACCCGTTTTATGCTTTACCGGCGGGTGTGCCAGCGAAAACGAGGCCTCCCGGTTGCCCAAAGCTGCAGCTTTGGTCCAGTCGGCTTTTGCAGCTGTTTTATTATCCATCAAAAAGTATACCCGGCCTCTTACATAATACGCTTCCGCGTTTGACGGGTTTAATTCAATCGCTTTGCTCAAATCGGCAATGGCAGCCGTATTGTTCTTTAATGCTGCCTGGGCAAAGCCGCGCATGTGGTAAGCCACCGGCAGGTTTATTCCCGCCGTTATGGCCTTGTTCAGGTCGGGCAGCGCCGCCGGGATATCGTTCGTGTCCATTTCTATGGCTGCCCGGTAAAAACGCGCTTCGCCATAATCGCTGTTGATGCCTATCGCGCGGCCAAGGTCGGCCATCGCGTCAGGAAGCTGGTGTAAAGCCACCCGCGCCACGGCCCTGTTATAAAAAGCCGACTCCATCCTCGGGGCCAGCAGGATAGCATGTGTCAAATCGTCTATCGCACCGTTATTATCGCCTAATTGCATCTTCAGCCAGCCCCGGTCGTGGTAAGCCATGGTGAAATCGGAGTTCAGCGCTATCGCCTTATTAAAATCATCCATCGCGCCCTGGCCATCGTTTAGTTTAAGCTTTGCCTCAGCCCGGTTAAAATAAGCCTCCGGGTCATTCGGCGCCAATATGATCGCCTGCGAAAGATCGCTGCCGGCCGCGCCGAAGTTGCCGAGCTTTACGTTCAGCGCGCCCCGTTTTTCATAACCGGTTGGATTTTTTGGCTCCAGCTCAATCGCTTTATTCATATCGGCCATCGCATCATTATCGTTATTCAGTTTGGCGCGCTCCAAACCACGGCCAATATAGGCAGTGCCCATCTGCGGGTCAATCGCTATGGCCTTAGTATAATCGTCTATCGCGCCATAGCTATCATTCAAATTAGATTTGGAAACTCCCCTGTCCAGGTAAGCTTCGGGCATCTGCGGGTCAATCGCTATGGCCCGGCTCAGGTCTTCAAGACCGCCTTTAAAATCCTCCATTTGGTTTTTGGCATTCCCTAAGTCAACATACACTGCTGCGTTATTGGGCGACAGCTCCAGCAATTTGTTAAAGTCGGCAACGGCCCCGCGCACATCCCCCATCGCACTTTTTGAATTGCCGCGATTCATATACGCCTCCATATTTTTTGGATTGAGCGCAATAGCGTGGTCGCAATCGTCAATCGCGCCTTTAAAATCCTTCATGTCAAGCCTGGCCGCAGCACGGTAGTTATATACCATGTCGGCATTCGGATTCATGGTAATTTCTTTATTAAAAATATCGATGGCGCCCTTGTAGTCCCCCTGTTGCACCTTTATAATACCTTTGTAGGTATAGGCTTCCAGGTTATTGGGATTTAATTCAATCTCTTTGGTAAAGTAGTCGTTGGCCCCGTTAAAGTCCTTATTTTTAAAAAGTTCTACACCTTTATCAAAATAGGGGTCATTATTCTGGGCAATTGAGATCAGGGGTATAAATAAGGCCAGGCATAGTAAAATCCTTTTCATGCAGCATCAATTCCGTTTAAAAATCCATCCAAAGTATAAAATTCTTTGAAAGAAAACAAAGTGCAGGCAGGAAATAAATATATGCTGCCGTATTTAAAAAAGCATCTTTATATCCATGAGGTTGAAAGATCGAGCCCTCGAAAGCAGCTACCTCCTTCCGCCGGAGGCGAAAAGGAGGTCGGGACTTCGCTCGCCGCCCCCGGTCGCTTCGCGGAGGGTAGCCACAATTATTGATGGTTAGAATGCCAAAGGCTCGCCCCATCTGTAAATGCAACAATATTTCATCGTCGATTTTGCTTTACTACAACTTTTAGATACTTTAGGAACTTATTACAATTAACCACAATTTATGCCTGTAACCGTTAATGAAGCCCTTAAAAAGGGAACCGCCACGCTCAACTATGGCAGTGGGGCAATTTTTTTTATTTTTATTGGGGGCGGCTTTGTTTTGAGCAACCTGTATCCCAATTTGTCGGCGTGGATGATTGTTGGCGGCATTGTACTGGGCTTGTTATTTGCGGCACTTTACTGGTGTTTGCAGGTAAACAAATGGAAAATATGGGCCTATGAAAACGTAGACAATATACACGAATTTCAACAGCGGGCCATCGACTCAAAATTACTGTACGCCGACGGCAGCGCCTGGAACAGGATAATTATTACATCGGCAAATGACAAACAGCGGCTCGCGGCCTTACAGGAAAGGTTTAAACAAAAAGACGTTTATACCGATGACGTAATGGTGCCGGCGGAAACATTAATCTACTTTTCGAAACCTGCCAGCATGTTTAATATGTTATTAGGCGTGGCGATGCTTGGCTTTGCTGTTTATTTGTTGTCAACCCAGTCGCCCCTGCCAGGTGGGATCCTTGGTGTGTTTGGCGCGTATCTGCTTTATTCCGGTTTTAAGGAGTACACCAATACAAAACCGCAGATCATATTAAATGCAAACGGCATCCAAACTGCAGATACCGATCTGCAGGACTGGAATGGAATAACGGGCGAAAGGGTTTATGTTGAAAGCTCAGGCAAAAGCAGCACCACTTATTTTACCTACGACTATCCCGGCGGCACCGCAAAAGTGAACATCGGCGACCTGGCCATCGACGCAGAGCCGCTAAGAAACCTGCTGCACGTTTACAGGTTAAGAAGCGAGAAACGAAGATAAAACATAGTCAAAAGTCCGAAGTCGAAAGTCTTAAGCAAATCACACAGCGTTATTCACTATTTGAGCAATCGGCATTGGCCACCCGGTCCGCCAAAAAATCTGTACCTTTGCACGATCGGTGAAGCTGAGCGCAGCGACCTCATGAGCACCATTGAAAAAAACAATAGCGAATAGTCACTTTCAATCGGTGAAATCCCCAGATAAAAAACAAAATCGGTGAAATCATCCTCAAATCGGTGAAATCCCAAAAAATAAAACGAAATCGGTGAAATCATCCTCAAATCGGTGAAATCCCAAAAAATAAAATAATTGGAAACGACTCTCAAGGGATATAATAACTACGGCCCGTGGCTACGCGAAAAATACAACGGCGCCCGGGTGTTCAAAGTGATCGTCGACGGCGGCTTTACCTGCCCCAACCGCGACGGATCAAAAGGGTACGGCGGTTGCACCTATTGTAATGTCGATTCTTTTACCCCTTCGGTATCGCGCAATAATCCTTCCGTGCGCGAACAGGTGATACAAGGCGTTGAACGCGCCCGAAAGGGTAACAAAGCCGATAAATTCATTATTTATTTTCAACCCAATACCAATACTTACGCCCCTGCGCATTATTTAAAAATGTTGTATGACGAAGCGCTGAGCTACCATACCGAAGATATTGTCGGCTTGTCGGTAGGTACTCGCCCCGATTGCATCGATGCCGAAAAGATCGCCCTGCTGGAAAGCTATACCGACCGATTTGATGTTGACCTGGAAATGGGCATGGAGAGTATTTACAACGATACGCTGGCCCAAATTAACCGCGGCTGCACGCATGAGGACCTGGTTAAAGCCCTGGCACTGGTGGAGAACAGCAAGCTGGATATTTGTGTACATACCGTTTTTGGCTTCCCCTGGGAAACAAAGGAAATGATGCTGCGCTACGCTGACGAGATCAACCGTTTCCCGCAAATAAAATTTGTAAAATTTCACCATTTGCACATTGTGGAAGGTTCGGTGATGGGTGTAAAATACAAGCGGGAGCCTTTTAAACTGTTCGGATTAGCGGAGTATGCCGACTTCCTTTGCGCACTGCTGCCCCTTGTTCGCCCGGATATCGTTATCCAGCGCCTGTTCGGCCTGAGCGATTTGGATCTGCTCATCGCACCTAACTGGGGCCTGAAAAAATCGGAAATACAATATTTTATCGATCAGCGGATATTGGAACGCGGGGTGGTACAGGGAAGCGCGTATCATTACTTTGTAAAGACCTGAAAATAAGAGCGGTGTCACACTGAGGCACTCGAAGTGCGCGCGCAATGGCCTTCGAATTTCCAGGTTGATTGGTGCTCAATGAATGGAATCATGCGCAAAAGGCAACGGTTTCTCCTCACCCTCGCTAATTAATCAGGACACCATGGCGTAAATTTACGTGTTTGTCGAGCATCAGCAGGCCTTTGCGCACTCCTTCGAGTGCCTTAGGATGACAACGCTCTTTTTGTCGCTTAACAAAACTAGTGTGATAAAGGCGAATAACATTCATTTCCTAACCAATTCCCCTGCTATTGCGTAAACGGTGCGAAAAAATCTATCTTAGTAATTAATATTTAATCGATATAGTTTTGTCACAACGAGCGCAGCTGAATTACATACCGGCTTTGACAGGGGTGCGCGCCATGGCCGCTTACCTGGTATTTATATCCCATTTCTGCTATATTTTTGATGATAATTTTCCCCACCTGCTGCAGCGTTTCCTTGGCGAATTTCATATCGGGGTATCACTTTTTTTTGTTTTATCGGGATTTTTGATCACTTTCCGCTACTACGATAATTTTAAACTTACCGGCGAGTGGTTCAGGCAGTATTTAAAAAACCGCGTGGCCCGCATTTACCCCATGTACGCCCTGCTGACCATTGCGGCGTTTACTTATTATTTTATTACTAAGGATCCCAGCATCACCAAGGCAAGCGGCAACCCTATCGCCCTCTTCTTTTTAAATATCACTTTCATGCGCGGTTTTTTTTACCAGTTTTGGGATACCGGCATAGCCCAGGGATGGTCGCTCACTGTCGAAGAATGTTTTTACTTCTCGGCGCCTATTATTTTTCTCATCGCAAAAAGGTATCATAAATTTTACATACAGCCGGTCGTCATCACGCTGTTCGCGGTTTGTATGGTCCTGATATTCCGCAACGTCAATTTTCACGGTTTCTTCGGCAACTTCACCTTTGTGTTGTTATATACCTTCTTTGGCCGCTGTTTCGAGTTTTTTGTGGGTGTGCAGCTGGCCAAAATTGTCCTGAAAAAGGGCTTCGAACGCAAAATTAAGTTCAAATTTACCTACCCGGCGTTCATTATGATATTTGTTTGTGTGCTGGTAATGGCCCTGCAGCCCATCATCAAACCCTGGCCTGCCGGTTTAGAAACCCCCGTGGGTATTTTTACCAATAACTATGTACTTTGTATCTGTGTGGCCTTTTTTTATTATGGCCTGCTTACCGAGGATACGCTGTTTAAACGCTTCCTTGCCCTGCCTTTTATCGAGCTGCTGGGCAAAAGCTCCTACATCTTTTACCTCATCCATTTAGGGTGGATGCAAAAGCTGATTGCCAGCGGCATTAACCATCTAAACGACTACGTTTTCAGCCTTTATGACAAATGGAATGTGGACTGGCATTCCCCTTTCGAGTATAACTGGCTAAACCTTCTGTTTGCTTTTATCGTATTAAACGCCGTTTCGGTCACATTATTTAAGCTGATCGAAGAACCATTGAACCATTACATCCGCAAATCCAATTTTTTGGTGCCCTACAAACCAAGACCAAAAGGGATAGTGGAGTAATCGAAGCCGGTAACACGATTTAGGTATTTAATGAAAAAACTGCGTTTATCACTTGTTGTATGCTTGTTTTTTGCACTGGTACTGCCGTATAAAACATTTGCAGGCTTCCCGATCGGCAAATACCGCGATATCGTGGTGCCCTCCTTTAACTATTATTCGCAAACCAACCACTATGATGTTTACGGCAATTACGTAAAAGGAGCGCCCGGTGCGCAATTCAGCTCCTATTCGTTTAGCCTGTTTGCGGGTTATGGCATTAGCCGCAGACTCGATTTTCTCGCAACTGTACCCTACCTTTATCAAGTCAACAACCTGGGCACAGGCAATAAAACTATTACCAGCCAGGGCGCCGGCGATATGGTAGCCGGCCTAAGCTATAATATCGCCAACTACGATTACCTGCGATACCTTTCGGTACAGGTATCCGGCGTGGTGCCGCTGTATACGGTTGCGGCAAACGCCACTTCGGCTTTGGGCCTGGGCAATTATGGCGCTGAAATAAAACTGATGTTTTGCGGCGCACTGCCAACATTTATAGCCGATAAAGGCTATTTTAACACCGAAGTAGCGTATCGCAGGTACTTCAACTACCAGGGCCCCGACCAGATCAGCTGGCTTGGCACCGTCGGTTATCCTATCGGCTGGCACGACCAGGTTAGCATGGATATTACGGTTTTCCGCTCATTCAGTTCAAATACAGCTTTCAATATTAATTATAACGCCGAACGGGACTACGCTTATGTGAAACCCCAGCTCAATTTTGGCCACACCTTCTCGCGCAGGTTTACCCTGTTTGCGGGCGGCTTTTATGTGCCATATGGCATTAATACCGGCCTGGGTTATGGCGGCGCAGTAACGGCAATTTTAAAATTATAATGATGAAAACATTTGGCTATGTTTATTTATTTGCATCGTTGTTGTTCGTTCGCGTTGAAGCGCGGGCGGCGGCGTTTCAGCAGGAACAGCAAACGGAAGAAACCGGAGATATCATCCTGAAACCATCCCCCAGGAGCGAAAATGCGGTTTTCAAAAAGAATGAACAGATTGTTTACAACCTGCGGGTAGAGAATAATACCAATGCGTACACCACCGGTCGCATCTCCTACACGGTAACAACCGACGACGGCAAAAAAGTTTCGGTTGATTCCATTCAACTCGCTATTAAAGGCTCGTCGACCAAAGATTATGTGGTGAAGATTGCGCCAAAGACAAGCGGTTTTTACCGGGTCAACTTTATTGTGAATTCGGCCGAATACGATGATACCGTGCGGCGGGTTTTTGGGGTCGATCCGCAGGAAATACGGTCGCAACTGCACAAACCTGCTGATTTTGACGCATTTTGGAAGCAATCGCGCGAGCAGCTCGAAAAAATAACGCCGCGCTACCGCGTACTGGAGCGAAGAGATCTTTCGACCGACAAGAAACGGGTGTATGCAGTAGAAATGCACTCGTTTGACAATGTGGTGGTGCGCGGCTGGCTGGTGATTCCTCGGGATGGTAAGAAGTTCCCCGTGCACTACCGTGTGCCCGGGTATGTGGTAACGCTGAACCCCAATATGGATAGCGATGATTTTATTGCATTTGACCTGAATGTGCGGGGCAATGGCAACAGTAAGGACGTGATCAATATCGGTACCGACAATTATTGCCTGGTGAATGTGGAGGATAAAAATAAATACGTTTACCGCGGTGTGTATATGGACTGTATCCGCGGTCTCGATTTCCTGTGCTCGCATGAAGACCTGGGCATCGATACCTCAAAAATATTTGTCGAGGGTGGCAGCCAGGGCGGAGCTTTGGCGCTCGTCACAGCAGCGCTCGACCACCGGGTTAAAGTACTCACGATGCAGGTTCCGCTTTATGCTGATATACATGATAACATGGCCATATCCGCCTCCTACGATAAACAGGTATTTCCGTTTAAAGTGTTCAGACGGTATAACAGCGTTCACCCCGGCTTTACATGGGATAAATTTTTCAGTACCTTTGATTATTACGATCCGCAAAATTTTGCGCCGATGGTAAAATGCCCGGTACTGATGGGCATCGGCCTGCTCGACCAATTTTGCCCGCCGCGCTGCAGCATGGCGCTGTTTAATCACATCAGCAGCGATAATAAGGAGTACGTTTGTGTACCTAACTCCACACACGAGGTTAATATGAATTATTTTATGTTCCAGAATCTCTGGCTGCGCGAAAAATTCAGGATACCATAGCAATGTGCCTGAAAGCCGGCAAAAAGGGTTATTTTTTGTTTAGTTAAAATTCACAACAAATAAAAAACGTTAACGTAAAGCGTGGGAATAAAGCCGGCAGCGCTTTTTCTGAGGCGATTATAAAAATTTAGGCACGAAAATGGCCATATAGATTTGTTGAAAAATAAATCTTTGTGGGTTTGTTAATAAAAACCCCTATTGTGTTGTTTAAAATATGCCTAATATGGTCTAACGAAAAGTTATATGACAAATTTTTCTAAAAAGTTTATAGTAATACTTTGTTTGGTTCTGGCGATTTGCGGGTTACAACGCACGTTCGCTCAAAACCAACCTATCGAATCAACAAAAAAACCGCCGGTTATTCAATTGGCTATGTCGCCCGAGACCCCGGACACTGTATTTAGCGCCAATGCCTACTTCACCGTAAATTTATTGAGCACGTTTACTGCCGACAAATCGGGTACACTATCGTACGTAATCACCGGAAAAGACGGCAAAAAATTCGGCGCCGATACAAAACACATAAAGGTTACTTCGGTTTGCCCTATTGACTACGCTTTCAGTATTCCGAGTATGCCCGGGGGATCCTATAAAATTAATTTTACACTAACCGCCCCAGGTTTCCAGGATACCATCAGTAATACATTTATCATCAAGGGCCAGGAGGTACGCCAGGATTCGGTGATCAATATGACACTGACACCGCACAGCGAAGATGGTGTATTCGCTACAAATGCATCTTATACATTAAGTGTATCCAATACGTTTCCGAGCGCACAGCCCGCTACCCTATCCTACCTGGTGACCACCATGACGGGTAAAAAAGTTAAGGCAGATTCGATTCATGTAAAAATCGGCACCTCCGGGGTCTCCAACTACGATTTTAATATCCCGGCTGTTAAGCCGGGGCTTTATAAAATAAACTTCATGGTCAGTGTTCCTGACTATACCGATACTACTCGCAAGGCATTTGGCATTAAACCCCAACTGGTGCGCTCGCAGCATGCAAAACCGGCCGATTTCGAAGCATTCTGGCAGCAGGCCAAAGCCGAACTGGCTAAGGTAAAACCCGAATACAAGGTTACCGAAATAGCCAATTGCAAAGACAACCGAAGAGTATTCCAGGTAGAAATGAAATCGCTTGACGGCTTGGTCATACGCGGCTTTTTGACCGAACCGAAGACGCATATTAAAAATAAAAAATTTGCGGTGCTGCTTGGATTACCCGGCTACCAGGTACCCCTCGGCCCGATGTACGGCACCGACCCCGACATCGCCATCTTTACGCTGAATATACGCGGAAACGGCAACAGCAGGGATGTGATCAACGTGCGCAGGGAAAGCTATATCGTGCTGAACCTGGAAGACAAAAACCGCTATGTTTTGCGCGGCGCCATTATGGATTGTGTGCGCGCGGTCGATTTCATTTATACCCGTCCCGAATTGCGGCACGATAATATAATTGCCGCAGGCGGTAGCTTGGGCGGATTCCTGGCCCTTGCAACTTGCGGTGTGGATCCACGTATAAGTTTCTGCTCGGCGGCGAACCCCATCCTGTGCGATGTACGCAATCTGCCTCATGAGGTTGACTGGCCGCTTATCGATATTAATGAATACATCCAAACGCGGCCGGGGCTTACCATGGCTAAGGTGATGGATAACCTGGATTATTTTGACGGTAAAAACTTTGCATCGGATATTAAATGCAAAACGCTGGTTGGATTAGGCATGCTGGATAACATTGCTCCGCCCGATCACGTATACGCGGCTTATAATGAGTTGACTACTGACAAGCACCTCATCATATTCCGCGACCTGGCGCATGAGATTGGCAGATGGTACAACGTGTACGAGGGCCGCTGGATGCGCGATACTTTTGCACTGTTTTAAAAAACAAAAAAATGAGGCTTTTGAAAACCTTTACAAAAACATTACTGATTACGCTTACGCTTTTCATCGGCCTTCAAAGCAGGTCATATGCCGACGGCGGTTTTCCCGTGCGCCCCGGCAGGCTGCTTTTGGCGCCCTCGGTGAGTTACTTTTTTGCCAATTCGGCCTGGGATACAACCGGCATGCCGGCCAAACGCTACCCCAACAATGGTAAATACAGCTCAGTAGGTGTGACTTTTTATGGCGAGTATGGCATCAGCCGCAATTGGGCCGCAGTGGTTTCGTTGCCTTTTGTTTACAATAGTTTCACGGCAAGCAATATCCCGTCTAAGCCCTCCTCCGGTTTGACTGACCTGGAGACAGGGATACGTTATTATCTGGCTAACATCGATTTTATTTATTATTTCTCGCTGCAGGGAACGGCGGTTACCCCGCTTTATACCAACGATCGGGCGCTCGGCTATGGCGAAGAAGGCGGGGAGTTAAAACTGGCTGTGTCCGGTTCGGGCAACATGTTCGGCAGGAGCATCTATTTCAACGCTTCCGACGGTTACCGGCAGTACTTCGGCACCAACGGCCCATGGCAAAACCGTTATAGCGGCACCTTCGGCATTACCCTCGACGATGATTTCCAAAACCAGCTATCGGTTACCGGCAGCGGCATCCTTTCGCGAAGCACTGATAAAACGTTCTCGCCCATACTGGAGGCAAATAAGGACTACTCGTTTTTTGAGCTTTCGCTAAGCTACGGCCATACTTTTACGGATGAATTTTCTCTTTTCGCAACAGCAGGAAAATTTTTGACAGGTTATAACACCAGCGCCGGCAACTTATTTTCGCTCGCCTTTATTTACCGGCTGGATTATAAGTAGTGAGTGGTGAGCGGTGAGTGAAAACGCACTACTGTTCACTACTCACTACTCACTACTCACTACTCACTACTCACCCCTCATCCAATCCCAGGCGCATCCAGGTTAAACCAGGTTTAAAGCCGGCTTTTTCATATGCCTTTATCGCCGTATAGTTATTGTGGTACACTTCAAGGCGTATCTCGGTAATATTCGCCGACCGGCACCAGGAGATCAGTTCATCAAGCACCATGGAATTCACGCCCTTTCCGCGAAACTCCGGCAACACGTACATGCAGCCAAGGTAGGCATACCGCTCAAATTTTTGATAAGCCTTTCCCTGTTCAATACGCGCATACCCACTACCCACTACCCTGCCTTCGCTCTCGGCTACTACAACGCGTACATCGTCAGCAACAATCATTGCTTCAAGGTCATAATAATGAATCTCCCCCTCTTTTAAAGTATCATCAAAAGGACGTTCCCAGCTTACAATTCCCTGCTCAAATTCCAGCAGCGCATTTAGGTCGGCAGGTTTTGCTTCGCGAATAAAAATAGAGCTCATACAATAAATCTTTATCGCAAATTAGGAAAATTAAGAGGAGATAAAAGCACGCCCGGAGGAATTTCGGGTAATAGAAGCGTCAAAAATTGGGGCAGGCAGGTTTACCTTTAATTGCTTTACTGCCCGCCTACTGTACGATCTTATTCGCGCAGTACGAGCTGGCAAAAGCTTCCGGCTTGGCCTTAAATACAAAGCCCATACTTAAAATGTAGCCCATCGCCTCGTGCAAAGCCTGGTTCGACTTAAACATTGGGTTGGTGTTAATGTCGGCATGCACTTCCAGGTCTACTTCATAAAGGTCCAGCAGGTCGCAAAGGTGGTAGGCGATGTCGATAGATTTTTGCACCTCGGTAAGCATACGTTCCTTAATGCTCATCTTTTTGGAGGTACGCTCCTGCTGGATAAACATAAAGCCACCTTTTTGCTCGCGCAGAAAAACGATCACCGTCGCAAAATCGGTGACATTGCCTTTTACCTGCGAATCGGTACCGATACACACTTTCAGCTTGTTGCCCAGGGCAGTTTCGCGTTCGATGGCTGCTTCAACCTCTTCGATAATGGGCGCTTGGATAACTTCGCCGCTAAATTTTCTCCAGGTCATATATTTACTATTTGGTTAGTTAAATGACCTGGTTTTAATTTCGGATTTCGGATGTTCGATTTTCGGATTTATTTGTATTCCGCACATCAAAAATCCGCACACCTCGTGCGCCGAAGCTTTAGCGAAGGTGCATCCGCAACAGGTCTATAAAATTAAGAGATATAATTCCATATAAACGTGAAGATTATGTGATTTATTTGTTAACAATTCACATTTGTTAACAGAGGGGGTTTGATGTGCGGATATGGAGATGTGCAAATGTGCGGATGTGGAAAGGAGATTTACGAAGTTTCAGAAACTTCGTAAATCTTACTCCCTTTTGACAGCCTGTACAATCGGGAGCAAAGATTTGACAACTTTTTAAAAGTTGTCAAATCTGACCTTATACCAAACGTGCATTGCAAATTATTACACGGTTATTGTATGTTTGTAGTACAATCATACCAGAAATGATAAATAAGGTTTCCATAAGCAATTTTAAATCTATTTATAAACAGGACATTGAACTTGGCCGTGTAAATGTTTTTATTGGTGAAAATGGCAGCGGAAAGTCAAATATATTGGAGGCTATTGCTATGGCCGCCGCATCTAATGGTGGTGAATTGAATACACAAGGGTTGATAAATAGAGGAGTTCGTGTAACAAAACCATCATTGACGTTTAATTCTTTTTTGGGAGTAGCAAATAGAAGCGAAATAAAAATTGACTTGCATGATGGTAATGTTTTATTTGAGTCAATACTAAAATGCGACAATCCAGATGATATCTTCGCAGTTTGGAAGGATGATAATCGCTACAATAAAAGCTTAAGAAGCTTGATGAAAAAGATTCTTGAGCAAGCGCCTTTAGACAAAAATATAGACGTATTGTATCAGGCTGCTATAAATCAGATAGATTTAGATGCACCGGCCAACAATCCTTTTGTCCATAGTGTGATAGGGAAAAGCATATCAAAGTTTTTAATTTATAATATAAATACAAATGCTTTGCGAGGAATTAGCAACGACAGTAAAATTACTCCCCTCGGAATAAATGGCGAAGGCTTAGATATATTGCTTTCCACTTTCGATGAAGATCAATTAAAGGAATTAAAAGAATTAAATTTTATATCATGGCTCCAAAGTATACATGTCGATTTGGGCGACGCGTTAAAATATAAAGGTTATAAACTCGGCCGAAGCACTTCCGACCTATATTTTACTGATAAATATATGCAGAGGAAGAACAACATGTTTGCAGCTGAGAATGCGAATGAAGGCGCTTTACACGTCTTGTTTTATTTGGCTCTACTTATAAGTGTAAGGACACCATCTTTCTTTGCAATTGATAATATTGAAACGGCATTAAATCCTATGCTTTGTCGCCAATTAATGAAACGAATTACGGAGTTAGCGCCAATTCATCAAAAACAAGTATTGATAACCACACATAACCCGGCTGTTTTGGATGGCCTTAACCTGCATGATCAGGATCAATGCCTTTTTGTTGTTAAACGAACTGATGAAGGCCACACCAAGGTTGAAAGAATCAAGCTTAAGCCTGAAGTTAAAGATGAAAACTTAAAACTCTCCGAACTTTGGATGAGAGGCTATCTCGGCGCTTTACCTTCAAATATTTTTTAAATGATTGTCGGTTTATTCGCTGAAGGCAGGGGTGATTTGGCTGTGATCACCAATATTTTAAAAGGCACGTTAAATATTGACAGAGCCGACATTCGATATGAATTGCCTGAGTATGAAAAAGACCAAACGGACTTAAGTGTAATGGCTAATGAGCAGCAAAGCAGTTGGACTGTCGTAAAAACAGTTTGCCAGGAAAGGCAGAAAATCGATAGGTTCTTTGACAATCCTATCGAACAAAAGGCTTTTGCAGTGATCCATCTTGATACCGCCGAAAGACATTTGGAAGGTTACGGCGTAATGCAACCAGCTAAAAATGCCGGTCTGGACATTAAAGAATATTGTCGTCAACTTAGAACTAACGTGGTTAATAAGATCAACGAGTGGCTTGAAAACTCCCATCAGGACAAGATAGCATACGCTATAGCTATCGAAGAAACTGATGCATGGGTATTAACCATCTACGATAATGGAAAGGCCGATACTTCATCCTATCAGGATCCCAAAAAGAGATTGGGTGATGAATTAAATCGGATACTAAAGCCAAAGGAAAAAAACATCCTCCGGGCCAAAACCTTTGAGAAATATGATTGGCTTAGTCATGACTTTAGAAAAAAGAAAAATCTTTTATTTTACTCAACAAAAAATGAAAGTTTAAAGCTGTTTTGCGAGTCATTAGAGGTATTTAAATAACTGTATATCTTCAATTTGCATTTTAAATCTATCTTTAAAAAAAATTAAAAAGATGAAGCTAACCAATTTAGGCTTAATTGCTTTAGCCCTCGCCGCGCTCGCCGGCTGCAAAAACAAATCGGACGATCAGCAAAGAACTGTCTTTTTTGACAAATCAGGCATGGATACTACCGTTAAACCGGGCGACGACTTTTTTATGTACGCCAACGGTAAATGGATAAAAAACACCAAAATACCCGCCTCGGAGGTTAGCTGGGGTACCTTTAATACCTTGCGCGATACCAACGAAGCGCACATTCACCAGATACTTGAATATGCCGCCGCGCACGATGATACCGCTAACAGCATTAACCAAAAAGTGGGCGACCTGTACAAAAGCGGCATGGATACCTCTGCGATAGAGAAATTGGGTTACGATCCGGTGAAACCGCAACTCGCAAAAATTGCCGCCGCGAAGGATTATAAGGACCTGGTAAAATTGGCTGCCGACGGCTTTAAAACCGGCGATGGTTTTCTGCTTGGGTTTTATGTTTCGCCGGACGATAAGATCAGCACAAAAAATGCGGCACATTTCGACCAGACCGGACTTAATCTGCCTAACCGCGATTATTATTTTAAAACCGATACCGCTTCAAAAAAGATATTAGATGGTTATGTGACGTATATTACGAAGCTATTTACCCTAACAGGAGTTGATCCCGCTACAGCGGCTAAAAAGGCTGCAGGCGTTTTAAAACTCGAAACGGCTATTGCACAGGCAAGCCGTTCGCCTGTCCAACTGCGGGACCCGCAAGCCAATTACAACAAGTTTAGCTTTGCCGATTTTCAGAAACAGGTGCCTGATATTGACCTGGGGGATGCCTTTAAACGGATGGGCCTGCAAACCGACACCGTATTGGTTGGCCAGCCCGGCTACTACAAAGCGTTAAACGGCTTGCTAAAAACCCAACCGATTGATGCATGGAAGGATAAAGCCACTTTTGAGGTCCTTAGCGGCGCGGCAACCTATTTAAGCAAGCCTTTCAGGGATGCGCATTTTGATTTCTACGGAAAAATACTGAGCGGCCAGAAAGTAGAACGCGACCGCTGGAAATTAATGGCCGAGGATGTAGACGGCGGCCTGGGTGAACTATTGGGTCAGCTGTACGTGGCAAAATTTTTCCCGCCCGAAGCCAAAAAAAGAATGCTCGACCTGGTTAATAACCTGCAGGCGGTTTATAAAGAAAGGATACAAAACCTGGATTGGATGAGTGCGCCAACCAAAGAAAAAGCTTTGGCAAAACTTGCGGCCTTTACCAAAAAGATAGGTTATCCCGACAAATGGAAAAACTATGACGACGTGCAGATCAGCAAGGATAGTTATTATAAAAATGAACAATCCATCGCCGCGCATAACTATCGCAGGATGATCAACAAAGTGGGTAAACCCGTTGACCGGTCTGAATGGGACATGACGCCGCCAACCATCGACGCGTATAACAACCCGCTGTTTAACGAGATCGTTTTCCCGGCGGGTATATTGCAATTCCCGTTTTTTGATAAAGATGCGGATGATGCGATCAATTATGGCGCTATCGGCGTGGTGATCGGCCATGAAATGACCCATGGTTTTGACGACCAGGGCCGCCAGTATGATAAGGACGGCAACCTGAAAAATTGGTGGACAAAAGAAGATGCCGACAAATTTAAAGCAAGGGTAAAAGTATTGATCGATCAGTACAGCAGCTATACGGTGCTGGACAACCTGCACATTAACGGCGAACTAACCCAGGGCGAAAACCTGGCCGATGTGGGCGGCTGCATGATTGCCTACCAGGCATTTAAAAACACGCCTGAAGGCAAAAGCGATACCAAAATCGATGGCTTTACGCCGGACCAGCGTTTCTTTTTATCCCTAAGCCGGGTATGGCAAATGAAAGCGCGCGACGAGTCCATCAGGATGAGCCTCAGCAATAACCCGCATTCGCCCGCAAAGTGGCGCGTAAACGGGCCATTCTCAGACATGCCCGAGTTTTACAAAGCATTTAACGTTAAACCGGGTGATAAAATGTACCGGCCGGATAGCGCCAGGGTGAAGGTTTGGTAGGATTAGGCTGAGGATAGACTTACGAAGTTTTTAAAACTTCGTAAGTCTTTTTCTTTTAGACGCCAAAACGGACATTCAATTTTGCGGCACCGTATAATCAAGAAAGTGAATTTTGTCGTCAGATGAGTTTAAATCCACCTTAATCGTGATTGGATTATTCTGCTTATCACGAAGAAATACACCTAAAATAGTTAATACGTCAAATTCATTTTGACGCTCAAACCGAAATCCATAAATCAAAACCCCTTTAATATTTCCATAGGCCGTATCGATTTTTTTCAGGTTCAGTACCATCTGATTTTTATCTGAATCCTTGTAAGAATCATTGCTTAAAATCGTCTTCAATTGATCATATTTTTTGCCTTTTATTGATTCGAAGACCTTATTGAACACTTTCAATTTTGCAGATATTGTGTCTAATCTCCCGTGGGAATATTTGTATTCGTATTTGTCTTTTCCATTTAAAATTAAAACACTATGAATTTCATCATAATTCTTTTTCTCGTTTTTCAAATCTTTGTAGAACATGTAAGCCATGTTAGAAGCCGTAAATTCACGAACATTGGCAAATTTGTCGGCTACTTCCGATTTGGTCAGTTTTAATTCAAAATATTTCTTTTTCCCTTCATCGGTGGAGAAACTTGTACCGATAGCGTATTCGCAATATCCGCCATAGAAGTCAAGAACGTCTTTTACGCCTTTATCTTCATTGTCGGTTATACTTACAAAATTCGACAGCAACGAAGTGCTTTGTTCGCCTTTATGTTTTTTGGCGCAAGAAAATAACAGAAGAAGAATAAGAGTCAGGTAGGTTAGTTTCAATGTTTAGTCGTTTGAATGTCTAATATACAGCCTTTATTGAAAAGATAAGACTTACGAAGTCAAAACTTTGTAAGCCTTCTTCTCACAACGGACCGGCCCCGTTAGGGGCCAAATATCGGTAGCAAAGAAATAGAAAGAATTATTTGCCCCATCGGGGCAACATATAAATTCCAAACATTTATTCGGGTAATTTAAAAACATATCGCTCATCGTAATCCACCTCAAATTGATCCAGCATCTGTTGATATTCTTCTAAAAATGTTTTCTTGCGATGATGCTCTTCCTGGTTGATCACATATTTGATAACCTGCTTCACATGCGACCGCGAATACGAAAATGCTCCATAACCTTCCTGCCATCGAAACGTTACGGGTGTAAACGATTGTAAATTTATCCATTCGGATGATTCCCCTTTTACAATTTGCATCAAATCGGAAAGCGATTGGGTTGGGCGAAAGCCAAAAAACATGTGCAGATGATCGGGCATGTTATTAATCGCAAGCATTTTATGCCCGTGGTTTTGCACAACACCGGTAATGTATTTTTGAAGTTCGTTTTTCCAATCCGGATGAATCAAAGATTGACGGTATTTTACCGCCATTACACATTGGATGTGGATTTGGGTGTAGGTATTAGCCATGATTTTGGTGGTTTAATGCTGCAATATAATGGTTTGCATCAAAATAACGTCAAAGCGTGCGCATGGCGGGGTGGTCGGCGAATATATTTTGTACCTACGGCACAAATATCCTCTTCTTTGTTTCTTGCTACCGATATTGGGCCCCTAACGGGGCCGGGCACCCAATGTTAGCGTTTACAGCCCCGTTAGGGGCCAAATATTGGTAGAAAATAAACCGATATTTGGCCCCGAAGGGGCCGGGCACCCGGTGTTAGCGTTTACAGCCCCGTTAGGGGCCAAATATTGGTAGAAAATAAACCGATATTGGGCCCCGAAGGGGCCGGGCACCCGGTGTTAGCGTTTACAGCCCCGTTAGGGGCCAAATATTGGTAGAAAATAAACCGATATTTGGCCCCTAACGGGGCCGGGCATCCAATGTTAACGTTTACAGCCCCGTTAGGGGCCAAATATTGGTAGAAAATAAACCGATATTGGACCCCGAAGGGGCCGGGCACCCGGTGTTAGCGTTTACAGCCCCGTTAAGGGCCAAATATTGGTAGAAATAAACGTCAAAAGAAGGTTTTGCCCTGTAGGGGCAATATATAAATCGATGATTGATTGTTTCAATCAGCAAATTGTTAATTTAACATCGAATCGTATAAGAAAAAAATCAGCCTGAAAAACAACCTGCAATGAAAGCTATTTGTATTTTTTTGATTTTATCCGGGCTTATCTTTAGCTGCAAGCAAAACGCTAAAAGTCAGTCGGGCTTACATAAAAGGGTTCCAAATAAGGAAATCGATGAAAAAAAGGATAGTGTTGCCACGGCTTTGGTGGAATGCCTTCCTGAATTTAAAAACCTCGGATTAAGATTCAAAAAGACGCTCAACTCAAGCCATCATCTCGCATTATTGATAACACAGCGCCCTGAGTCATCATTTAAATTTTATTGCGTACAGGCAGGCGACGACAATCCTGACAGATTTGAACCCCTGTATAACTTTTATGTCAACCTAAAAGATTCTTCCGTATTTTTTTATGATACCGTTGCCGATTCCGTTTTAACTATGCAACAATGGCGCAAGAGCGGCGAGGATGATTTGCTAGGTCAATAATTACACCGTCAACTTCCTATATTTAATTCGCTTGGGCGCAATATCCCCTAATCGCTTCTTCCGGTTTTCTTCGTAATCCGTATAATTTCCCTCAAAAAAGTAAACCTGGCTGTTGCCTTCAAAAGCGAGGATATGGGTGCACACCCTATCCAAAAACCAACGGTCGTGGCTGATGATCACGGCGCATCCGCCAAAGTTTTCTACCGCTTCTTCCAGCGAGCGGAGGGTGTTTACATCGATATCATTCGTCGGTTCGTCCAGCAGCAATACGTTCGATCCTTTTTTTAGCGTGATGGCCAAATGCACCCGGTTGCGCTCCCCACCGGATAATACGCCCACCTTTTTCTGCTGATCGGCGCCGTTAAAGTTGAATTTGGAAACGTAAGCCCTGGAGTTGATGGGCTTGTTGCCTACCAGGATAGTTTCCTGTCCACCGGTTACGTTTTCCCAAACGGATTTATTGGGATCGAGGTCGTCATGCATCTGGTCAACATAACCCAGCTTAACGGTTTCCCCTACGCGAAACGTTCCCGCGTCCGGTTTTTCCTGCCCGGTTACCAGGCGGAACAGCGTGGTTTTACCCGCGCCGTTCGGGCCGATAATACCCACAATCCCGGCAGGCGGCAGCGAGAAGCTCAGGTTATCAAACAACAGTTTATCGCCATAGGACTTACTTACGCCGTTGGCCTCAATCACAATATTCCCCAAACGCGGGCCAGGCGGAATAAACAACTCCAGCTTTTCTTCGCGTTCCTTTGTTTCTTCCGAGGCTAACTTATCATAATTGGACAAACGCGCTTTCGATTTGGCATGACGGCCCTTTGGCCCCATGCGCACCCATTCCAGTTCGCGCTCCAGGGTTTTCTGACGTTTGCTCTCGCTTTTCTCCTCTTGTGCAAGTCTTTTCGCTTTTTGATCCAGCCATGAGGAATAATTTCCCTTCCATGGAATGCCCTCTCCCCTGTCCAGCTCCAAAATCCAGCCTGCCACATTGTCAAGAAAATAGCGGTCGTGCGTCACAGCGATAACGGTACCCTTATATTGTTTTAAATGCTGCTCCAGCCAGTCTATCGATTCGGCATCCAGGTGGTTGGTCGGCTCGTCCAAAAGCAATACATCCGGCTCTTGTAATAACAGGCGGCATAATGCCACCCGGCGGCGTTCACCTCCTGATAAAACCGAGATTTTCGCATCCGGCTCGGGGCAGCGCAGCGCATCCATCGCGCGCTCCAGCTTGGTATCTATTTCCCAGGCGTTCACGGCGTCAATTTGATCCTGCAATTCGCCCTGGCGGGTCATTAGTTTGTCCATCTTGTCGGCGTCGCCGTAGTATTCCTCCAGGCCGAATTTTTCGTTGATGTCCTCGTATTCTTTCAGCAGGGCCATTGTTGATGCAACCCCTTCTTCCACAACCTCTTTCACGGTTTTATTGGGGTCGAGTTCAGGCTCCTGGCTGAGGTAGCCAACAGTATAACCCGGCGAAAAGATCACCTCGCCGATATTGGTTTTATCGATGCCGGCAATGATCTTCAACAGCGATGATTTACCGGAACCGTTCAACCCGATCACCCCGATCTTTGCCCCGTAAAAAAAGGACAGGTATATATTTTTTAAAACTGTTTTCTGCGGCGGGTAAACTTTGCTTACGCCGGCCATTGAAAAAATGATCTTTTCGTCTGCCATAGGTATTAATTAGTGAATTAGTGAGTTAGTGAGTGAGTTAGTGATTGCCCGAGTTAGTGATTTTTGGATTATTGATTGCTTTTGGATTTGAGGGCTAAATTAGGGAATTGTTGCGTAATTTGGTTGGGAGTATCGTTTGTTAAAATTGACTAATGGGCCGGTCCATAAACGAAACCATGGTAGAGACGCGATGCATCGCGTCTCCCGGATGCAAGATTTGCCGCATCGCAAGAATACGCTTCGATTGAATCGGTGAAAGACGCGATGCATCGCGTCTCTACAATCCTTCTTTCAGGCAAAAAACTACATACGTTTCAACCTTTATAACCCTTACAACGTATAACAACCTTTTAGCTTCTAAAACAATTTATACCCTGAATTTAGCGTTATTGGTTTATCAAACTTAATCAGCATAATCCAAAAAATCAGCCCGATAAACTTAACCAACTGTAACAAAAATCAATGCCGTATTGTCATACAATTGACTAATTTGTCCGGTGTTGGAACTAAAGCGGTAATTAGTACGTATCTGTTTTAAACTAATTGTCAGTAATTCTATCAAAAACATATAAATATTTGTTTTTTTTATAAAAATCGTTGTAAATGCCGGTTTTATTTATGAGATTGCTAAAAAATTTTTAGGTTTATTGCATCGTATATCATCTTAATGTCTGCTTTGCTATCAACCTGAAAACTTGGCAATAATATTGTTGATAAGTGTAAAATAACATGCCCCAATTATTCAAACAAATTAATACATTAGGGCGTTCATAATCGGAAGGACATATATGGAAGCTAAATTTTCGCCGCGTGTTAAGGATGTTATTCAATATAGCAGGGAGGAGGCATTGCGTCTTGGCCATGATTATATTGGTACTGAGCACCTTCTGCTGGGCTTGATCAGAGACGGTGACGGCGTGGCAATTAAACTATTGAAAGAGCTGAACGTGGACACAGCAAAACTCAGGCGCTCTGTTGAGGATGCTGTTAAAGGAACAGTGGGGACAAATGTACACATCGGCAGTATCCCCCTAACCAAGCAAGCTGAAAAGGTTTTAAAGATCACTTACCTGGAAGCAAAAATTTTTAAGAGTGACGTGATCGGTACAGAGCATTTACTATTGTCTATATTACGTGACGAAGATAACATCGCTTCGCAAATACTGGTACAGTTTCATGTAAACTACGAGATATTTAAAGGCGAAGTGGAATCGCATAAAAATGATGTGACCGACGAAATGCCCGGCTCACCAACCGGCGGCGACGATGACTTTAAAGAAGAGGAATCATTCAGCCAGCCCAAAAAGGTATCGGACATTAAATCAAAAACACCTGTACTGGATAATTTCGGCCGCGATTTAACCAAAGCTGCCGAAGACGGCCGCCTTGACCCCATCGTGGGCCGCGAAAAAGAAATTGAAAGGGTTTCGCAAATCCTTTCCCGCCGTAAGAAAAACAACCCGATCCTGATTGGTGAGCCTGGCGTAGGTAAGTCTGCCATCGCAGAAGGCTTAGCATTAAGGATCGTTCAGCGCAAAGTATCGCGCGTATTGTTCAATAAACGTGTAGTTACCTTAGACCTCGCCTCGCTTGTTGCCGGGACCAAGTATCGCGGGCAATTTGAAGAGCGCATGAAGGCGGTAATGAACGAGCTGGAAAAATCGCCTGATGTAATTTTATTTATCGACGAAATTCACACCATCGTTGGCGCGGGCGGCGCATCGGGCTCGCTTGATGCCTCCAATATGTTCAAACCGGCTTTGGCCAGGGGCGAAATACAATGCATCGGCGCCACCACTTTGGACGAATACCGCCAGTACATCGAAAAGGACGGCGCTTTAGACCGCCGTTTTCAAAAGGTGATGGTTGAACCGGCTACACCGGTTGAAACCATCGAGATATTGAACCGCATAAAAGAAAAATACGAAGAACATCACGGAGTTACTTATACAAACGAAGCTATCAATGCATGCGTTAGTTTAACCACCAGGTATATTACCGACAGGTTTTTGCCCGATAAGGCGATTGACGCTTTGGACGAATCCGGCTCACGCGTGCACCTTACCAATATCCACGTACCTCAAAACATCCTGGATATCGAGCAAAAGATCGAACAGATCAAGATCGAAAAGAATAAAGTTGTTCGCAGCCAGAAATACGAAGAAGCTGCGAAGCTGCGCGACACCGAAAAGCATTTGCTGGAAGAGTTGGAGCAGGCCAAAGCCATTTGGGAAGCCGATACCAAATCCCGCCGTTATACCGTAACGGAAGATAATGTTGCTGAAGTAGTAAGCATGATGACCGGTATTCCCGTTCAGCGTGTGGGCCAGGCCGACAGTCACAAGCTGTTAAACATGGCCGACGAGATTGGCAGCAAGGTGATCGGCCAGGAAGAAGCCATCAAAAAACTGACCCGCGCCATCCAGCGTACACGCGCCGGATTGAAAGATCCTAAAAAGCCGATAGGTTCGTTCATTTTCCTCGGTCCTACCGGGGTTGGTAAAACCGAACTGGCTAAAGAGCTTTCGCGCTTTATGTTTGATACCGAAGACGCCCTGATACAGATTGACATGAGCGAATACATGGAAAAATTCGCTGTATCGCGTTTGGTGGGTGCGCCTCCGGGCTACGTGGGTTATGAAGAAGGCGGCCAGCTTACTGAAAAAGTGCGCCGCAAACCATACGCGGTAGTGTTGCTTGACGAAATTGAAAAAGCGCACCCGGATGTATTCAATATCCTGCTGCAGGTGCTTGATGAAGGGCAGTTGACCGATTCCCTGGGCCGCAAGGTTGATTTCAGGAATACGATCATCATCATGACCTCCAATATCGGTGCACGCCAACTGAAGGACTTTGGCCAGGGCGTAGGCTTTAATACCAACGCTAAAACATTACAGGCTGATACGCACTCGCGCGGCGTGATCGAAAATGCATTAAAACGCGCTTTCGCTCCGGAGTTTTTAAACCGTATCGATGATGTGATCGTGTTTAACTCACTTGGCAAAGAGGAGATATTCAAGATTATCGATATCGAGCTGGCTTACCTGTTCAATAGGGTTCACCAACTGGGCTTTAAGATAGAGCTTACCCTGCCGGCAAAAGAGTTTATTGCAGACAAGGGTTATGATAACCAGTTTGGCGCCCGTCCGTTGAAACGCGCGATCCAGAAGTACCTGGAAGACCCGATCGCCGAAGAAATATTGAAAGGCGAACTTGGCGAAGGTGATACCATGGAGATTGATTTTGACACCGAAAGCAACGAAATAAAAATAGTTGCCCGAAAAAGCAAAAAGCCTGAGGAAGAAGAAGAACAGAAATAATACAATCTGTATAAAATTGAAAAGCCTGGTTTGAATAAAGCCGGGCTTTTTACTTTCAGAGGTTTTAACAGGATCACTCAGTTGATAATATCGATTAAACGAAGGGCGAATCCGGGTTTGAAATTGACCACAGCGCGCGGCGAACTTGGTATTTTCGATAAGTCTAAGCCCGGGTTGACGTTTTATAATCGCGCCAGGTGTATCCCTTTACAATAAAATATGGTTACCTAAACACTAAGCAGGTAATTAATACACAGGGAAATCGCTTTTAAAGAGGAGGCTCCGCTGGAGCCCTAAGAAAAACCGACTTCCCTATAAACAGGTTGCTCCTCTGGAGCTATAAACTAATATCGTTGGTCGACTCCAGCAGGGAAATCGCTTTTAACATTTAATTGCAGTTACCCTCTTTCCGCCGCAGGCGAAGAGAGGGTCGACCAGTCCCGTACATACGGGATCGGGGTGAGTCAACCCACCGGACATTAGCGCTAATGCATTAACGGTAATGTCCGCCAGATCGACTCACCCCGAGTGCTCCGCCTAAAGGCGGATGCTCGACCCTCTCTCCCGCAAGCGGGAAAGAGGGTAAGGCCACTTATCTACAATTTAGCAGCCAAAAACATTTTAAAAGCGATTTCCCTGAATTAATACATTTTCCCTGATGATATGCTAAAGAAAAAAGCTATCTTGGGCCCTTGTCTTTACAAATTTATCAGCCTTATCATGACCACTGCTAAACGACTGTTACTCCTGCTAAATATCGTGCCTTTTTTTTCATTTGCACAAAGCCACTATCGCCCGGGCGCCATTGTAAACCTGAAAGGCGATACGTTAAAAGGTTTTATTGATTACCATGCCTGGGATTCAAACCCGACCTCCGTCAATTTTAAATCAGCACTAAACGACCCGGACAAACAAACATTCTCGGTTCACAACGCAAGCTACTTCAGCATAACCGGGCTGGCGACATACCGCAAATACGTTGTATCCATCAGCACGGACGAAACCGACATCAATCGGCTTGGCGAAGCAAGAGATACCAGCTTTAAAATGGACACGGTGTTTTTAAAAGTATTGGAACAGGGCAAAACCATGGCTTTATACAGCTATGGTGATGAGCGCAAAATGCGATTTTATATCGCCGAGGCCCCCCCATTTGTCCCCGTTGAACTGGTTTACCGGCTGTGGCACGATGCCGGTCATGAGGGTGGCCACACTGTTTATGACAATGGTTACCAGAAACAGCTTTTTGCCCTTGCAATTAAATACAACGCACTCGATGATAAATTGAGTGCCATGTTTAACGACCCGTACCTGAGCTATCGCGAAGATTTATTGTTAGCGATAGTGAGTGGGATCAACCATACGTCCGCCGCTGAATTAAAGGCAAGCTCCGGCGCCAAAAGCAAACTGAGCTTTTATCTTGGCGTTTTGGGCAATATTTCAAAAACATCTTCCTCGGCACAATCACAGTACAGCCTCGCGGGCGGCACATCTTATACTTCCTATCTGCCTGGCCTTTCCCTTGGCGCTGACCTGTTCCCTGACCCGGATGGCGGCAAGATTGAATTCCGGCTTGACCTTTCGTATGCGCCAACAAAAATGGATGCAGTTTATACCTTCACTATAAGTCCTTATACCAGGGCCGAAGCATCATATAATCAAACGGAACTAATGCTGAGCCCGCAGGTGCTTTACAATTTTTACAACGCACCTGGCTTTAAATTCTTCCTTGGCGCCGGCCTTGATGTTGGCTCACTGTCATATAGCAATCCATACTTTGGGCAGCATGACCGGTCTCAGGCACAAGGAAATTTTCCGACAGATTCCTATATCTTTCAAAAATTAAATACGACTTTTTTATTTAAAGCGGGTTTCAGGATACATAAAAACTGGGAAATTCATGTGGATTATTATACTTCGGACCCGGCGGTCTTTGCCGGCTATTTCGATTTGGGGAATCAAAATACTGTAGTGGGCGTAAACTACTTTTTTGGCCAGTAACTATAATTAAGACTCGCTGTTACCCGGCGAAGGTAGCCTTTAAACCAATTGTGTCATTTTGCGGATAGCCTGGTTTGCGGGCATAGCTTTTTGTGCCCGGCTGCTTTCGCCAGGCCGTCAACCTGTTTTTCTAACTCATATACGAACGCGCTGCCGGCGTTTACATCAACTCCGCTATTTCCCGGTTGCTTTGTTTTGAATTTGTTGCGTGATGGGGTTGCCTGTGACGATCTTTGCTTTTTGATAGCCAAAATTTCCGTTCATATCTGTTCCCTCAATAATTGCCGTATAGCTTGACGGCTTGCCGGGCAGAAAAAATGAAACAGACGCTTCACCTTTCTCATCAGTAACGATATTCGGTTCCCAATCAACTGTCGTACCAAACGCAGCCAGTTTGTTTGCAGTTGTATCGCCGGGCAAGTATTTTGGCTTGTAAAATTGTTTCGGCCAGCTGATCGCCAGTGGCCTGTACAGGTACATGCCGGGTGTGTTGCCTATCACCGGCCCGTGCCCGCCGCGGGTGGTTATTTCAACGAAAGCAAACATCTCCGGATCGGCCATTGGATAAAATCGCGCCATGTACGTCCATGAATAACGGGAAGAGTGCATAACTTCTATCCCTTTTAAGTCTTCGGCGGTATTCGACTCGAGGTAATCTTTAAGGTCAGTAAACGATAGTGTCGGAAAGACAGAAGACAGTATGACCCCATCGACGAGAAAAATAACGACCTTTTCGTTTATAAAATACCTTTGTATTGATGTTTTGGGGACGTAACTCTCATGAAAACCTTTTACGTGTTCCTCCAGCAACTGCAAAAAATTCTTTTTCCCGGCATTTTCCATATCCTTTTCGTCAAGCACTACGTCAGCATTGCCCGAGCCATTGAGGTTTTCCGAAGCCTTTATCACCTTTGACGCAGTAACCTTTACTTCCTTCAGCACCTGACCAGTGGCATTAACGCCGCTTATTTGCTGTAAGAACAAATTATTGCTGATGTGATTGATCAGCGTTGAATCGCTATTAATATTCCAGGGTAACATTTCGGGTCCGGGTGAAGCGGCAAACGCCGGCATTGTTCTTTCGTTGACCGATACGCCTATATTAAAACTCTTACCATTTTTGTTAACCGCTTTGATCAAAAACAATGGGGTATCCGCACGGGGCAAGCCGTCAAAAATGAATTCACCATGGTTGTCGGTCACCGTATCGATCAATATCAACGGCGATTTGGAAAATAGCATCACGTGTGTGCCTTTAAGTGGCCGGTTAAAAACGGTTTGTACGTTCCCGGTTATCCTGAACCCGCTTTCGGCGTTGTAAGTAATTGGTTTCGGATTTAGCAACTGCAACCAGTCATCCCCCTCCCAGCCCTGTGTAAGCAGCAGGTTGTCGAGGGCAGCATCGCGGTCGGTATTTTCGCCAGAAAAATAATAACCCGGCTCCTGTATGTAGCCCTTTACGGCCGAAGTTAAAAGCAAATGGCTAATGATATCATCTTTATTTAACGACTTCGGGTCGACCTTTAGGTCGTTTGTCACGGCAATGGAAAAGTTACCTTTTAATGGATTGCCCCGGTTATCGGTAACCTTTATTTTCATCGAGATGCTATCACGAAATCTATCAGGCAATGTTTCACTTGACAGTGTAATGTTTATCGGGTCGTGCCGGTCCACAAAAACTGTACGCTCATTTACAGGTCGCAGGTCTGTACTCATTAAAGTAATATGCACCATCCCGGTTGGAAATAAATTTTTTGCCACCCCACCGCGTATAAATTTGCTTTCTTCAAACCCGATCATTGCCGCATAACAAATTACACCCCTCGCCCGGGCGACCAGGTAATACTTTTGCCCCGAGCGGATCAGATCATTCGTTGCGCCCACAGAAACATCAAGTAAGTCGCTCGAGGGTAAATTCTTCACCAGCAATATCGTTCCGGAACTTTTCACCGCAGGTAACGAAATTTGTTTAATACTGCCATCGGGCAGGGTGACCTTAGCGGTATAGGCCCCTTCGCTTTCCGGGAACATGCTGAAACTACCCATCCCGTCATGCAGCGATTTGAATTCAGCAACCTTGTTTTGCATATTGTCAAACACCGCCCCGGAAACATCGATACCTTTTCCGTCTTCTCCAATTGCTTTAACGCCTACATGTCCGGGCAGACCCGCTACCAGTGCGCCGCCTTCCGGCAAAAATTGAATGTCGGCGTTTATGTAACGGTTAAGCTGAACCGGCACAACCAGTTTTTTATCGCCTTTGTTATCCTGCGCTATAATTTTCAGATTCGACCTGTTGGCGGGGACCGGCACATTAAAATCCACTGCGCCATCCTTGTCGCTTTGGATGGTCTGCTTAAATAATCGTTTGTCGCCATCAAAAACCTGGAAGTTAATTGGGATGTTTGCGACCGGTGCTTTTGACAAGTCGCTAAATTGCAGGTCTATTTTTGCTGAGCCATTGCTGGCTGTTGCCTGTTTACTCACCAGCCAGGTGTTTTCAGTTGCCCCTGCTATGTAAAATGGCTTTATGAAAAAATCGCCGTCGAAATTTCGCATCCAATTGGTATATGCCCTGATGAAATAGTTACCTGCGTGGAAAGTTCGCTCATCCAGGCCTATATTTCCCCAGGTTAACCCCTCCGCCAAAGGAAAACTATAGCTTTTTACGATCCTGTCGCTGTCATTTGCGATATCAACGTACATTATCCCGCTGCGGTGCGATGCAATTAACGAGGCGGCATTTACCACGTAAGCCTTAAACCAAATAGTATCGCCTTGCAGATACCATGGCCGGTCCAGTTGCAGGTAAGGCTTTTCAGATGAGTGGGCAGCCGCCACACTGTCTGAATAGTTTTTAAGTTTTATCAATTCTGGTTTCAGGGCTTGTTGGTCTGCAGGCGGCGTTACGGTATTCCGGGTAGTTGATGCCTGGCTTTGTTTCTCAATGGCATTCCAGGCCGGGTCATAGTCTATCGGCAAAAGATTGGCTGTGCGGTCTTTTCCCCATGCTCCGTCGAACGATGCACAATTCGGGTCCAGCAAACAACCGTTCTTATCAAACAAAACGTAAGGAACATCAAAGTTTACCAGTGTCCGGTTATCATTCCCGCTTTCGTTAAGATTGTCCAGCCGGATTTTTGCCGGATAGTGATGTGATTTGCTGTAAACGACATAAAGCGAACGCTTGTCGCCCAAAAGGGCAAACAAATCTTTTTGATTGGTTAGGTGCACAATATCGTCTTGCTTAAGCGGGGTTGTCTCCAGTTTGTCAACGGTGGGCGGCAGCAACCGCTTGCTTTGCCAGTAAGCAAGCGAGTCCTTATCGGCGCGGCTTTTGTGGTTACGGTTCCGGTAGAATTTGATTTTGCTTACGATCAGGGTATCCGCGGGCCGGTCGGGGTTGGGCAGGTGGTCAATACGCAATACCCGGAAACCCTCCGCTTCAAAGCTGTTATTCAAAAGACACCGCAAAAAATGCATCATTGAGCCCTCGTACGCTTTGGCCCTATTTTTTTGCCAGCGCTTCTGTTGTGCGGGACTGCCTTTTATTTCCCTGAATAAAGCCGGCCCGCCAAATTGTACGTCGTTTAAATTGCTGTTTCCTGTCTTTATAAAATTGGTTAGCAAGTACTTTATTTTATAACCCAATGCATCATTTTCTATTTCCAAAAAATCCTCGGATGAAGCTGTTAAAATATCAGCCGAATAATTGTAATTGATATCTAATAGTTCCGGATTAAGTATTTTGCAGGCCGCAGCCAGCGGCGACGAGCCCAAAAATTCATTTTTAAATAAGTTATAATTCTTCTCACGATCCGGATCTGCCTTCGAATCCACCTTCACCTCAGTCAGCATTATCGTTTTTGACGAAATGACAATTGGAGGTACCTGCACTTCCTTATTGTCTGCCGCCACAGCCTGGCTATAGGTATCATAACCAACATGGGATACTACCACCTCATATTTGCCTGGTTTTACATTTTGCAATAAGAAAGTACCATCGGCGGCAGTAACGGCGCCAATAGTGGCATTGCTCAGGAAAACGCTGGCATTGGCTACCGGCTGGCCGGTAGGCTCAGTGATGATTCTGCCCCTTATTTCGCATACCGTCAGCGGTTCCTTACGTTCCAGCAGGATGTGGTTATCAAGCTGCCTGAAAGACAGGCAGGTGTTTTGAAGTAAAAGCGCCAATGTTTGTCCGATGGTGCGCGTTGCCGGCGCCAGGTTAAGATGAACCACCGCTTTTACATCGTCGCTATGGTAAAAAAAACGAAAAGCCGACTGCTGTTCAATTGCTTTGATGGCGGTTTCAAGGCTTTCATCCTTTAGGGCCAGGGTGACTTTATCGGTAGTAATATCCTGGGCCTTTGCGGCCAACAAAAAAAATTGAAACGCGAAAATTATAAAAATCGATGCAAGCCGGTATTGCCGCATTATTGCTTGAAAAATTTATCAGGGTTTACAATTAGTTTAGCGTCAAGAGCCAGGGATCAAGATAAACAACCTGTAATTTTTCCTGGTTCTTGATCCTATACACTATCAGTTACAGCCGGGGCCATCAATAACGATACTGCCATCGGCTTTGGTTTGATAAGTGGCATTGTTAAAATTACAAATTACTTTTAATATCTGGTCCAGTTTCTCATCTTTCAGCGCCGACCCGGTGAAGCGGCAATTTTTCACTTTATCATTGGCAAAGCTGATCTTCACGTTAAAACGCAGCTGCAATTGTGCCACGGCATCGGCAAATGTAATATCATCAAAGCTGATGGCATTTTGCTGCCAGGCCACCGCCTCATCTGCATCAACATTTTTTTGGGTCCCCGCGTGATTGACGGTATTTACGCTGATCTGCTGGTTTGGCGTTATAACGCCCAGCAAATGGGTCCCGTTTGCAACGCTTACTTTGCCGCGGGTAACGGTAACCACCACGGTATGCTGCCCTTTATCTTCCTTAATATTAAAGGCAGTGCCGAGCACCGTCGTCACAATGCCGCCGGTATGGATAATAAAAGGCCTGGAGGCGTCGTGCTGAATATCGAAAAAGGCTTCGCCCGACAGGTAAACTTCGCGGATATTGCCATCAAACGTTTTTGGATATTTTAGCGTCGACTGCGAATTTACCCACACTTTGCTGCCATCGGCCAAAACCACCTGGCTTTTTTGATTTGGCGCGACATTTAACGAGATGAGCTGCACTTGCTGCAACCGTACCAGGTAAACGCCAAGCGCCAACAGCAGCATCGCCGCGATAGCAGCAATAGTTCGCCATAAAACCCGGCGCGAACGCATGGGAACTACTTTGCGATCAGCAATGCTTTCACTCACGTCTTCAAATAAACCCTCAAGCCATTTCTCCCTGCTTGTTTTGTCCATTTGCTGCCACTCTGCCTGCGGGTGCTGGTAATGCTCCAGCCAGGCCTCCACCTTTTCCGTTTCGGCAGGCGTAGCTTCCCCTTTTAAGTAGCGATCAAACAATTCTTCCATGTCAATCCGGCTCATTACAGCAATATTTTGTTAGTTGTCGTTTATAATGGCAAATGGTACTATAGTTATTTCAAATTTATTTACTGCAGCGCTGTTAGTTTTCCCACCTGATCATACTTCGTCGCTAAAATCAACCGGCTACTGCTTCGGCTCCGGTATTAGTTTGGGTTGATGGATGCCTTTCTTTTCGTAAACTTCCTTGTTCATATCAAAATGCATTTGCGACATCCAATTGAGATAAGATTCAATAGACTCTAACCCGATTGCGGCCCGTCTTTTATCCACATTAAGGCTATCCTCAAGCGGTTTAGGAATTGCCTGGCAGCTATCGGTATTGTAGGTCAGTTGCGTACCGTAAATTTGCTTCCGGCCTGTGTTTATCGAAACCCTGTCTGCCAGGTAAGCAAAGTTTTTGGGATCGGCATTGCGCTTTGGCAGTTCGGCTTTCATCGCTTTCAATATCGCTTGCTGGAAGCTAACGTCTTTGTCACAGTGCTGCACGATCAGCCAAAAGTTATTACTTCCTTTTTCGCCCACAAGATCATAACCCGGGAACCCATATTTGTCGAAAATGGATTTCAATCGCTGCTCATTTACAGCAAACACGCTGTCGCTGTAATGCACGCGTTGAGCGGTGGTCATTTCCTTGAATCTTCCCTGCCGCGGCCCGGCAGCGGTTTGATCCAGGATTGCCCATTTTGCGAGGCTGTCAGCCAGTGGTTGATCAATTTTTTTGCTCTGCGCCTGAACAGACAAGGAGCAAGCCACCAATACTACTAAACCCAACGGACCCAGCGTTTGCCGCAAGTGTTTCAGGGCCGCCGATAACTGATTTTTAACCGTTTGTTCCGATAAATTGAGTTTTTCCGCAATTTCGCGATTACTTAACCCTTCTTCGCGGCTAAGCTTGTAAATTTCCTTTATCCGCGGCGATAGCCGGTTGAGCGAGTCGCCTATTGTTTTTTTCAATTCTTTCAACTCGACCTGTTTGCCGGCATCCGAATCGTAAAATACCGCCATAGATTGCACCGCAGATGCATATTCTTCGCGTGTAATGTTTTTCCTGATCTTATCTATTATCCTGTGCCGGATCACCGCAAACAGGTACGATTGCAAATTCGAAGTAATGTGCAGTTGCTCGCGGCCCTCCCATAGTTTAACAAACAGGTCATGCAAAATATCCCGCGCATCATCCAGGTTGTACAGTTTGGAGCCTGCAAAGCCGGCAAGCTTTTCCGCATACCGTTTATAAACTTCGGCAAACGCCAGTTCATCGCCTTGCTTTACTAGTACTACTAATTCGTCGTCGGTTAAATGAGTAAAGCGGGCCATCGGGTTTATACCCGGCCAATGTAGTATTTAATAAAGATAAAGCCAAGTTTTAGGGTTTCGATTAGCACGGACCGCAGGTTCCTCTGCGAGAGAACCTGCGGAGACGAAGCCAAGTTAGCACGGACCGCAGGTTCCTCTGCGAGAGAACCTGCGGAGACGAAAAGCCAAGTTTGGTGGAAGGCTTTGCAATCTACCCCTTTTTCTCCACCCGATCATAAAACCCGCCGAAAAGGTTCATCTTAATCCCGTCTTCCTTAAAAAAGTCGCCGGGGAAACCAAGTTCGATGGCGCTGGCATCGTTTAGTTTCTTTAGCTGCCCATCGGTTAGTTCGATATCAATGGTTTTCAAATTATCCTGCAACTGGGTCAGTTTGGTGGCGCCCACTATCGGGATGGATGAAAAACCCTGCTGCATCGTCCATTTTAAAGCAACATTCCCCGCTGTAGCGCCGATTTCTTCAGCCACTTCTACAACGGCTTTGGTAATGGCTTCGGCCTGCTCATTGCGGCGTTTACTTTCGGGCTTAATGCGGCCCTGCTCGCCGCGCAGGTATTTGCCGGTGAGCACTCCGCCACCCAGCGGCGCCCATGGGGTAACCGTCATACCATAATGTTTTGCCATGGGGATCAGCTCCCGCTCAGGCGTTCGGGCAATCAGGCTATACTCTATCTGCAGGGCCACAAACTGGCTCCAGCCCATCAGCTCAGCCATGGTATTGCCTTTTGATACTACCCAGGCCGGCGTATCGCTAATGGCTGCATAGTTTATCTTGCCCTGGCGCACCAGGTCGTCCAGGCCGCGCAGTACTTCATCAATGGGCGTCAGGTCGTCCCATATGTGCAGATACAGGATGTCGATAAAATCCGTTTTCAGCCGCCGTAAACTATCTTCAACACTCCGCATCATGTTTTTGCGGTTGTTGCCTGATGCATTGGGGTTGGTAAGGTTATCCTTTAATGAATATTTGGTAGCCACCACAAAAAAAAATCACGGTCGTGGTTGTGCAGGTACTCGCCGATGATCTTTTCGCTCGTACCCAGCTTATACATATTTGCGGTATCGATAAAATTACCGCCCGCTTCGGCAAACTTGTCAATAATGGCAAAGCTGGTTTCTTTGTCGGCGCCCCAGCCGGCTTCGGTGCCAAAGCCCATGGTGCCGAGGCAGAGTTCGGAAACTTTAAGGCCCGAGCGGCCTAATAATTTGTATTTCATATCGGCTGAATTTTATGAGAGTCAAGAACCAGGAGTCAGGAAAGATATTGAAACGGGTCAAGTTCTTATCTTGGAAAGCGATGGCTTAAATAAAAAAGATGGCTTAATGATGTCGTTTCCTTTTCACGAGCCCACCTGTCGTATCGTCGATACTTTGCTGAACAATAAAGGCCGAAGGATCGATGCCCAGTA
>JABDHD010000017.1 GCA_013285685.1 Bacteroidota bacterium | reverse complement strand
ACGCGGGAGGCTAAACGAAATATGAATTCGATTAAGGACTAACCCATGGCAAATCACCACCATGTCATTGCGAGGAGCGGCCGGGAGGGAGCGAGGGGCGCGACGAAGCAACCTCGTCGCCAGTGCATTACCGCCTGCATAGTTCGCGGTTGCCACGCTGCGCTCGCAATGACATGGCGGTAAAGGTCATATTACTACCAGCATTTCACGAAACTCATATCGCCAAATTTGGTGCCTCCTCATAAACCGGGTAATCGCAATACCCCTCTTCCGCTGCTGAATAGAACAGGTCCATTTTCAGGTCCTGCGAGAGAGGGTGGTTGTTTTCGAGGCGGTTAACCAGGTCGGGGTTGTTGATGAAGGGGCGTCCGAAGGCGATAAGGTCGCCCAGGCCGCTTTCAAGGTCGGCTTCGGCGCGCTGCAGGTCGTAGCCGCCGGCCAGGATGAGCGTGCCTTTAAATTCGCGGCGGATGGTTTGCTTGATGGCCAGGGGCACGGCGGGCGCGCCCAGGGCCGAATGATCGACCAAGTGGATGTAGGCGATGCCGATGTTGCTGAGCTGCTGCGCCAGGTAGGTGTAGGTGGCGTCGATTTCGGGGTAATGCGGCATATCGCTGGCCACGCCGTAAGGGGAGAGGCGGATGCCGGTACGGTCGCCGCCGATAGCTTCGGCAAGGCCGGCGGCAACCTCCAGCACAAAGCGGGCGCGGTTTTCCACGCTTCCGCCATACTCGTCCGTGCGCACATTGCTAAACGGCGACAGGAACTGCTCCAGCAAATAACCGTTGGCCCCGTGCAGTTCCACCCCGTCAAAACCGGCTTCGATAGCGTTTTTTGCGGCGGTGATAAACTCCTGTTTGGTGCTTTGCACTTCGTTGGCGGTAAGGGCGTGGGGCATGCCCATGTCCTGCATTTGCAGGCTGTCGGTCCACATTTGTCCGGCAGCTTTAACGGCGGATGGGCCTACCAGCTGAGCTCCCTCGGGTAAGTTAGCCGGGTGGCCGATGCGGCCGCTATGCATCAATTGAATAACAATTTTGCCGCCTTTGGCATGCACGGCGTCGGTAACCTTTTTCCAGCCTTCAACCTGTGCCTCGCTAAAAATGCCGGGGATGCGGGCATAGCCCAGGCCGTTTGGCGAGGGCGAGGTGCCTTCGGTAATGATGAGGCCGGCATCGGCGCGCTGTGCGTAATACTTAGCTTGCAGGTCGCCGGGGATATTGCCGATAGCGCGGCAGCGCGTCATGGGCGACATAGCGATGCGGTTTTTTACTTCGATAGCGCCGACGGTAGTGGGAGCGAATATTTTTAGCGTTTCCATTTTGTTAATTGCGTGTTTAAACTTGTTTTGGTAAAAATAGGATTGTTGGAGGGAAATAAAAGTGATGGGGATCATTTTGACAAAGGGATGATAGCCGCGGCATTTTGCTTTTTTCTTCTTCGCTTGAGCCGCGCCGCAGGCTGGCGAAAGCAGTGGTGATTTCGGGGTTACCTGGAACATTTGTCGATTACCCTGGCACGGTGTGGCATTACGGGTTTGATCTGGCTTCGGGTTTAAATTCTTACATTACCCCGCTCAATTGCCGCGGGGCTGTTACTTTTGTCTTGATACAAAAGTAACCAAAAAATCAAGTCATCAGGAATGCTTCTTTGCCGCACGAGGCCTTCGCCGCGCAAACCAGGAAAAACCTTGCGCTGCAATCTTTTTACCCCACTGCGTTCGCGCAAAGGCCACCGCTTCAGTAAAAAGTTGCTATGCGCTGCCCCGCCGCACCGCCTTGCCGGTTTTTCCTGGTTTCACCCGAAGCTGTCCTGCTGACGGGGAGGCTTCACCTTTTTTATGTGATTTGTCTTTGGTCGTGAAACGGAATGCTTTTCAGCGGCTTGACAGGCTTGTTTCAGCGTTACCCAATATTAGGAACAACACGGACATCGAGCCTGTTAGCTCATTGAAGGCGCGACCTGCCCAATGATTGGGTGCCGAGTTCCTTCCCAGCGGGTCAGCTTCGGGCGAAATCGCGCAAAACTATGGTGGCCTGTGCGGCTGCAGGGCATAGCAACTTTTTGACTAAGGGTAATGAAGCGATAGGGTAGCCCTGTCAAAAAGATTGCCGCCCAGGTTTTGCGCGATTTGCAGCGCTAAGGCCTTGTGCGGCAAAGAAGCCTTTCCGATGGGAGCGGTTTTGGTTACTTTTGCCAAGACAAAAGTAACTAGCCTCCGCGGCAATGAGCGGGGGTAATGCAAGCACAACCCCCCAAAAGCTAAGGTCAACCCAATCTAACCAAGCGCCTTCACCACCCTGCGGCGCAGCTCAAGCACAAACCCAAAAAGCTAAGGTCAACCCAATCTAACGAAGCGCTTTCACCACCCTGCGGCGCGGCTCCAGCAGGAAGACAAATGCCAACTGCCAGTGTTAACCCTCCCCCTGCTGCTTCACCCAATCCGAATACAAGGTCTCCTCCTCCACATCCGTAGGGCTTTCAAAATCCAGCTTATAGCCGTCGGGATCGTTGAAGCAAACCACCCACATATTGTTGCCCACCTGGGGATCCCGGATTGATACGCCGTTGGCGGTGAATTCGCGGTACAGGGCCAGGGCGTCGGCGCACTGGAAACAGATGGAGATGCCCTTACCGGCGTTGGGGAGGGTATATAGCCAATGGTCGGCATCCCGGGGCTGCTGCAACATAAAGGCCACGGCTTCGCGCTGCAGCCAGCACCACTCGATCTTGCCGCGGGGCGTCCACTGGTTGGTGATGGTGAAGCCGAGCTTGTTTGTGTAAAAATCAAGCGAGACTTCCATATCGCGCACCATAAAAAAGGGCACGGTGAGGCGGATGTTGGTTTGATCGGCCATTTTGGTTGCGAATTTTAAGCTAAAGATAAATGTTGAAACGCAATGTTTAAGCCAAAAAACAATAAATAAAATGGAAGGTTTTTATAAAAAAACGGTATGAAAAAGCAACAATATACCTACCTGTTGGCCCGGCTGCCTATCGGGCTCAGCTTTTTTGGACATGGGCTCATCCGCATCCTCAAATTGAGTGTGTTTACCGATGGCATGGTAAAGCAGTTTAGTAAATCGCCGCTGCCGCAGGGGCTTGTTTCGGCATTTGGCCATGTTTTGCCATTTTTTGAACTGGCGACTGGCCTGCTGTTGCTATTGGGTTTATTTACCCGTTTCGCCACGGTGTTGGGCGTAGCAATTATGCTGGCGCTCATTTTCGGCAGCAGCATGATTGAACAGTGGAACGCGATTTTTACCCAGCTTTTTTATAGCGCTTACCTGGTGTTGCTGTTTAATTATTCGCAATACAACAGGTTTTCGGTTGATGGCGCCCGGAACCGCGATTTGTATTGACGGGAAATGGCCAATGGGGCGTATATTTATTGAACTGCTTTTTCGTTATTTGATCTATTAAAAAAACAGGGCCGTCGCGGTTTTTATCGCGGTAGCCTCATTCGTGTTTGCCGAGTTCAGGGAATTTTTGGCGGCCGTCTTTCAATACGTCCACTATCATCCATATCATTATAAACGGTGAGCCGATAAACAGCCATGGCGCCACGCCAAACAGGGGCGGAACGTACAGCGTAATTATAAAGGCGATGAAGTAAATGGTGCCGAAGGTGACGGCATTTTTGGCGGTGCTCATCTGGTTCGTTTTAGTGACATTAATAACCCGGATTCCGCAATAATGTTTTGAACAGATGTGGAATTTTGGACTTGGCGGCTTTTGACCATCAACGGCCTGTTTAAAAGCCGGCTTTAAACCGCAGTACGTCCGCTTCTGTTCCTTCGAAGGCGCCGTTAGCGGCGGTTTTTAACCCGGCCATAGCGGCGGCGAATTCGCCGGCTGATTGGATGGCGTCGCCTTTGGCGCGGCGGTACAGGTAGCCGGCCATGTAAGTATCGCCGCAGCCGGTGGCGTCAACAATAGCCGGGGGCGGGTAGGCGGGGATGTTGTAAGAGGCGCCGTCGCTGTAGATTGTTGAACCTTTGCTGCCATTGGTGATCACTACTTCCTTTACGCCGCAGTCGGCCACCCATTTGGCGCCGCCGGCAACGGTGGCGCAGCCGGTTAGGGCCTGCAGCTCGGCAACGTCGGCTTTAAGGATGGAGACATATTGCAGGGCCTGTTGTTTTTGGGGCCAGTCGGTAGGGTAAACCTTTTGGTTAACCACCTTGCGCAAATAGCCCTGCACATCCAGGCTGATGCGGCCTTTTGCGGAAAGGGTTTTGATGAGATCAAGTGAAATGTCATCCGCCAGCAACGGGCCAAGGTGAAAGATTTGCGCATCAACATCCTGCAGTTGGTCCATAGTGAAGGGGTCGGCGGTTTGGAGGACGTTTTGTGTGCGATCATCCGGGTTTTCGCCATAAATGTTTTCGAAGAACACGGTACCACCCCCAGGCTGCACTTTTACATTGATGCCTTTGGTGCGCAGGGCCTCCGCATAATGCACTTCGGCCGGGGCAAGGGAGGTGACCAGCAGGTAACCAATATCCAGTTTGCTTAGCGCACATGAAAAGTAGTAAGCCGTACCGCCAGGCAGATAATTGACGGCCTGCGGGGTGACGATCTTATCCGACGTAATGTGGCCGATGCAGCAAATTGGATACATCCGGGAAAGATAAGGATTTTTGATGTGCGAATGTGCGGGATGCGGATGTGCAGATGTGCGAAGATGAGAAGAAAAACTTAGTTTCATTTTTTCAACCTTTCACCTTTTACCTTTCGCCTTTTACCTAATTCCGTCCAAATAATTGCAATTATTTACACTAAAATCAAAATAAATTAAAGAATCATTAAAAAAATTAGCAAAATATTCGCTTTTATATAAAAACTGTTTATAAATTACGATTCTAAAAGTAACTGGTTTAAATTTATGCGATTTGTCTATGCAGGAATCAGCTTATTTTGATAAATACAACCCAATTGATGGCGTTTGGGATGAAATGTATGGGAAAAACGCCCGTGTGCGCGATCATTACCGCAAGGTAATTGAATATATCTCCGGCGAATCGGCTGACGACCTGAATAAAAAGGAAGAATTGGCCCGGCGCCTGTTCATGACACAGGGCATTACCTTCACCGTTTATAACAGCGGGGAAGGGATTGAAAAGATATTCCCCTTTGATATCATCCCGCGCATTATTACCGGCGATGAGTGGGCTTTTGTAGAAAAAGGCATCAAACAGCGCCTCACCGCGCTCAACCTTTTTATTAAGGACGTTTACAACAACCAGTTCATCATCAATGATGGGGTGGTGCCGATAGATATTATCTACTCGTGCCCGCATTTCCTGCGCGAAATGTACCAGCTGCAGGTGCCGCATGATATTTATGTGCACATATCGGGCATCGACCTGATCCGCGATCACGACGGCACTTTTTATGTACTGGAAGACAACCTGCGCACACCCTCGGGTGTGAGTTATATGCTGGAGAACCGCGAGATCACCAAACGGCTCTTCCCCGATCTGCTGCCGCAATGCGGGGTGCGCAGCGTTACGGAGTATCCCAATATTTTGTACAAAAACCTGCTGGCGCTTTCGCCCAGGCAGATACATAACCCCACCATCGTGCTGCTCACGCCGGGTATTTATAACTCGGCCTATTTTGAACACAGCACACTTGCCCGCCTGATGGGCGTTGAACTGGTTGAAGGGCGCGACCTGGTGGTGAATAACCATAAGGTGTATATGAAAACTACCATTGGCTTGCAGCAGGTTGACGTGATCTACCGCCGGGTGGATGACGAATACCTCGACCCGCTGGTGTTTAACCCGGGCAGCATGTTGGGCGTAGCGGGTATTATGGGGGCATACCGCAAGGGTAATGTGGCCATTGTGAATGCGGTAGGCACCGGCGTAGCTGACGATAAGGCCGTATATGCCTACGTGCCGGATATGATAAAATACTACCTGAACGAGGAGCCGATATTGAAGAATGTCCCCACCCACCAACTTGGTAATCCTGATGAAAGAGAGGTGGTTTTTAAGAATATTAATAACATGGTAATCAAGAAAACCAATGGCAGCGGTGGGTATGGCATGTTAATGGGCCACGCGGCAAGTGAGCAGGAAATTGATGAATACAAACTGGAGGTATTGAAGGATCCGCGCAATTTTATTGCCCAGCCCACCATCAGTCTTTCATCAGCGCCCTGTTATATGCAGGGTGAACTAACCCCTCGGCGTGTAGACCTGCGCCCATATGCGCTTTTCGGCCCTGATGGCATTGAGATAGTGCCGGGCGGATTAACGCGCGTAGCCTTGAAGCAAGGCTCATTGGTGGTAAACAGCTCGCAGGGCGGAGGTAGTAAGGATACGTGGGTGCTGGCTTAAAAGAATTTCGGATTTCGTCCCGCACGTGCGGGATCGATTTCGGAATTTGAAGAAGGGTAACAGCCAATCATTGGGAAATAATAAAATTGACGATACATAAATCCGAAATGGAAAATCCGAAATCCGAAATCGAAAATAAATCCGAAATCGAAAATAAATCCGAAATCGAAAATAAATCCGAAATCGCACATCCGAAATCCGAAATAAAAAAACCATGTTAAGTCGCGTAGCAGCAAGTTTTTATTGGTTGAGCCGTTACATCGAGCGTAGCGACGGTATGCTGCGGATGCTGAAAATAAATTATGCATCCTCGCAGGATACGGTGCAGGAATTTACCTGGGAGCCCGTGGTGCGGATTTTTGCCGGCTCAGGTTCAGCCGAAGTGAGCAAGCTGGGCAATAACGGCCGCGAGGTGATGAAGTTTATGGTGACCGGCAAGGAAAATCCTAACTCCATCCTGAATATTATTACACTGGCACGCGAAAATGCCCGCGGGGTGCAGGAGCATATCTCCAAGGACCTTTGGCAGTGTTTAAATGAATATTACCACAAGGTGAAAGACCCGCGCTGGGACAGGGCCCTGATGCGCGAGGACCCCATAAGCGTGCTGGATGAACTGATAAAACAGGTAATGCTTTACTACGGTACGCTGGAGATCACGATGGAGCGGGGCGAGGGCCGCAGCTTTATGAATGTAGGCAAATACCTGGAGCGGGCGATACAATCTGTAGATATTTTGGATGCTAAATTTGGTTCGGCAAGCGGAAATAAGGAATTGCTGACCGATACGAGCTATTTGAAACACCTGCTATTATCATTGGGCGGATACGAGCTGTATCTCAAAACTTACCGCGAAGGATTCGAAGCGGCTAACGTGCTGGAACAGGTTGTTCTTAACAATGATTTTCCCCGGTCGGTTATCTATTCTGTCGTCCATATACAGCGCTACTTTGACCGGCTGAAGAATGACAGCAATCTGGAAGATTTCAGGGAACTGTCCTTCCAGATAGGCCGGCTGGAAAGCCGCATCAGGTACAGCTCGGTAACAAGTATCGAAGAGGAGGGACTGCAGCGCTTCCTGCCGCATGTGCGCACCGAGCTTTACGGAATAGGTAATTCACTTAATGAACATTATTTTGCGAATTCGTGATGAAGTCCGAAAAGTCCGGAAGTCGGAAAGTCCGAAAGATGAAAAAAGCGGAGGCATTAAATCACTAATTCACTAACTCACTAATTCACCATTCACTACTCACAACATGCCCGAGTTTGAGATACAACATATCACGCGTTACACTTATGACAGGCCTGTGCGCGATAGTGCCAACCAGATCATCCTGTTCCCGATAAGGGACCTGTACCAGGACGTGCTGAAGCAGGAACTGACCATTACCGCCAATCCCCATGTGGACACCTATATTGACTATTATGGCAACGAGGTGGGCAGTTTTACCTACAGCGAGCCGCACATGGTGCTCACCATTAACTCTAGGATTTGGGTGGTTACCAAACACCGTGAACTACCTTTAACCGATATTTTCCCCGCGCAACAATGGGAGGATTTGAAGCGCCTGCGATATGTGGTGCCTTACATAGATTTTTTGCGGCAGGAGTATTTTGAAGGGATAGATGAATTGCGTGCTGTGGTAATACAGGAGAAAACACAGCTGGAATCGCCCTACCAGGCGGCCTTGCATTTTTGCCAGTACGTGTATGATAGTTTTGAGTACATCAAGGGGGTTACCACAGTGGAGACCAAACTGGATGAGATTTGGAAGCTAAAAGCCGGCGTTTGCCAGGATTTTGCCCATATCCTGATGGAAATGCTGCGGATGGTGCAGATCCCGGCCAGGTATGTAAGCGGCTACATTTGTACCAGCCGCGGCGGCATGCGCGGGCAAGGCGCTACCCATGCCTGGACGGAGGCATATATCCCCGATTATGGCTGGCTGGGCATCGACCCAACCAATAACTGCATAGCTAATGAAACGCACGTGCGCCTGGCGGTCGGCCGTAATTTTTTGGATTGCTCGCCGGTAAAAGGGGTTTACAAGGGCTCATCAAAGCACAAGCTGGAAGTAGCGGTTTCGGTTGATGATGAAAATGTTTTGACCAACAGCGACCACCAGATCGCGGAAGCACATGCGACAAGTATGGTATCAGATTCGCCGAAAAACAGCTACCAGCGTTATATGGAAATGATGCAGCAGCAACAGCAGCAGTGATGTGCAGATGTGCGGATAAAGAATAGCAATATTTTGGCTACAGGTTTTCTATTTCCTCAATTGATAGTTTAGTAAACTTTAAGATTTGTGCCAAAGGTAAACCGTCTTTTGCCATTTCACGGGCCATGGTTTTCCTTTCTTCATGCACCTTTTTGCGCTCTTCGTCACGGGCTTTTGTAATAGCCTCATTTACCGCCTCTTGAACAGCCTCCCTTACGGCGTAGTCGAGCACGTTCTTATTGTCCCATTTGTATTTCATGCTGTTATCATCCATTACGTGGGATGATTAAAGACTTTCTATTTCGGCAATCGATAGTTTAGTAAACTTTGAGATTTGGGCAAGTGGTATACCTTCCTTTATCATTTCGTGCGCAATTTCTTCCTGTGCTTTTTTTCGTTCCTCAATTCGGGCTTTTGCGTCAGCCTCCTTCACTGCCTCCTTTACGGCATAATCCAGCACATTCTTATTATCCCACTTGTATTTCATGCTGCTATCGTACATGGTTTTTTCCTCCTTCGTCAAATTGGTATATTCCGCTATATTGAATAGTTTTTCAAATATCGGTTTCCGTAAGTAAACGGGTAGCCTCTCCATTCTGGGCATATTCTTTAAAAAATACAGCCACTTATCTAAATCGGTTTCCAGTTCGGTGTCCGCTTTAACAAAATTACGTAATTCAATATAAGTATAACCCAGCTTATCGTATCCGCCTAAAGGCGGACACCTGTATCGGTGTTACATAAGCAAATATTGTGCAGGTATTTATCGGGCGGATCACCCGGAAGAACAAAGTCTTCCAGCAGTGCAACCAAATAGACGCCGGTAATATCATAATCCCATTCCGCTCGCCGCCCCTTTGGGGCCTGGTCGCTGATAAGTCGTGATGTATAAAACAGCGCTCTTTCTTTAAAGCGTCCCTGCCTGCCGCGTTGTACTTCTATCAAAAACTTTTCGCCCTTATCCCCGGTGCAAAGCAAGTCAAATATGGCAGCGCCTTCATCTTTTAAATCGCCGGGGTGCTCGTTTTTGTTGTAAACTAAATCTACAATGTGCTTGCGTCCCCTGAATACTTCATTCAAAAATGCGATCAGCAAATCCTTGTTTGGCTCGCTGCCAAATATTTTTTTAAAGGCAAAGTCAACTAAAGGGTCAATGTATTTTCCCGGAACTGGCGGTTTACTTTTAGGCATAACCAAATATAAAAGTTTATTTCTTCTTCAGCTTTGCCGGTTGCCGTGCATTTGTTATCACAATTCCCCTGCCGCTGCCCAAAACACAACATACCCCTGTTTCCCTTTACTGATTTTTATCTTCAATAATGTCTGTTTTGGATCAGTTTTCACTTTCACCAAGTCTATATTATGATGATTCTTTTCCGTCATTTTGTTTGTGGGACCCCATTTGGCGAGGTCATGGGTAAGGTAACATAGGTTTGCGTCATTTGCAGGTAAATCCTGGTAATAATCGGGCAATAAGGACTGTTCAATGGTTTCGCCGTTAGCATAAGTTAAATAAAACTTAAGCGCGGATCCTCCTTCGGCGCTGGTCATAGCAAAGTAGAGCTTGGAATATCTTCCTTTCGGAACTGAAAACGTAACGGAAGCTTCACCTTTCATACTGCAGGCCTGGTAGCGTAAGCTGTCGCCGTTGGCGTAATGTAATTGTATTGCGGGATGACAGCTATCTGCGCGGATTAAAGGGTCATCCGGCAGCGCATGTTCAACGGAGTCTCTGTTAAAACCGGCCGCGGATTTAGTGAGGTAGCCGTCTCCGTTGCCGCCGCCGTCGATGCCGGTTTTCCAGGCTGTCAGCTTTGCATTGCTAAGTGTGGTTACCGGCCGGGCATTTAATATCGAACTTATTTCAAATTGAATTACCTTGGGAGCTTTAGGCTTGATGAAGCCGCAAACTGCCAAAAGAAGTAAAAACCCCGACGTCGATTTCATCGGAGGCTACAATTTTTTTGCCTCGTCAACCAATTCGTCTATCGGAGGGGTTTTGTCCCATGCCTTTACCAGCTTGTGGCTTTTATCATAAAGGGCGATGTACGGCGTTGAGTGTACATCATAATATTTTTGAACTACATAGGTATAACCCTCGGTTCCAACCGTAAAATTGGGGTATTTCTTAAGGTCGAAATCGCGATAAAAGACCTGGGAGGCCTTCAATGGCTCCGCAAATGTTACCATTACCACCTGCACATGCTTTAAGTCGGCCATTTTCGGCTTCAGCTCGTACATCAAATGCTGGCAATGACTGCAATCCGGCGAAAAATAGATGATCATCAGGGGCATGTTTTTTTTCAGGTCGGTCGGCGTCATATTAACGCTGTCGGTCGTTAATATCCGGAAAGGCGGTATCCCGGTTTGCGCCTTGCTGGCTGGGTTATTTTGTGCGTTGCTACAGCCGAATGCAGCTACCAGGGTCAGGAAAAGGCATATTTTTTTCATCATATTCATTTATATTCCGGTTCACGGCAATTTTACGAATTTTTTATGCTTCCAGCAATTCCAGTTGCCAGGCAATGTGCTCTTCGGTTATGGGGTATAACGCGTTTTCCCTTATTGTATGATAAACGGCATTAAATAAGCCGTTATAATCGCCCTTCGGAGCTTTCAACCATTCTATATGCCCTTTGTTGTCCAGGTCCATCAATACCAGCTTGCCCTCGCTGCCTGCCGGTTCAATACCATAACCTTTATCAGTGGGCATCATGCCGGCATCCAGCTGCGCTTCCTGTACATCGCAGCGTTCTTTTACAAAGCTTCCTTCTGTTCCATGAATCACAAAGCCGGGCAATACCTCGGCAATAAGCAGCCCAGATGTTAAAAACACATTCAGTTGGTTAGGATATTTTAAATGATAGGTAAAATAGTCGGGCACTTCTGATCCTTCACGGAAAATACCCGTTGTTTTGGTAAAGCTAAGCGGCCTTCCAAACAGGGCAATCGCATTGTCCACCAAATGCGCGCCCAGGTCGTAAACCAGTCCATTAGCGGGTGTGGCGGCTGTTTCTTTAAATGTTTTCGGGCTAAGGGATCTTTTAAACCTGTCCATTCTGAAGTAAACTTCCTCCAATTGCCCCAGGCGCCCGCTTTCAACCACTTCTTTCACTTGCAAAAAACCGCTGTCCCAACGGCGGTTTTGGTATAATAGCAAATGCAGGTTAAGCTTTTTTGCCAGGTCGAACATGATCTTCACCTCGACGCTGCTTGCGGCGGCTGGCTTCTCCAGCAAAACATGTTTACCAGCGGTTAGGGCCTTTATGGCGAAGTCGAAATGGGTATCGTTGGGCGTATTTACAACCACCAGTTCAATTTCACTGTCGTCAAGCAATTCGTCTATCGAATTATAGCTCAGCACTTCCAGATAGCGCTTTGCGGCCTTCTTTTCATGGCGCTCAACTACCGCTTTAAATTCAAATTCCGGGTTGGTATGCAGGAACGGTGCATGAAATATCCGGCCCGACATGCCGTACGACATTATTCCGGTTATGATTGGTTTTGACATATAGCTTGCGGGAATAAAATGTTTTGGCTAATTTAGTAAAAAAAAAGCCCGGCCCGAAAACGAGATATGACAGCGGGATGATTTTTTTCATTTTGAAATATTTGCAATCTTCGGTTTAAAAATATTACTTTTAATTAATATTTATTTAACAAACACGGTCTCATATTATAAAACTGCCTGCTGAATACGGTCTACTGCATTAAAAAGCCTTATTACATTTTAATTATTATCAAAATGCATATAACCTTTTAATTTTTCGACCCGTATAAAGCAAGTACATAAATGGTATAACATGGAATTCAATAGCAGACCCGTTAGTGTGTTACTGGTAGATGACGACGAGATCAACAACTTCATCTCCATTAAGTTAATAAAGAAGGCTTTATTAAACACCGAGATCATGGCATGCCTTAACGGTAAATTCGCTATTGATCAATTAGTTGAGATTCAACGGAATGACATCAGCAAATTGCCTGATTATATTTTGCTTGACATAAACATGCCGATTATGAACGGCTGGGAGTTTTTGGACGAATATAAACGCCTGAACATCGACCCGCTCGGCAAAACCAAGATATTTATTATATCATCTTCGGTGTTCAGCAACGACATCAACAAAGCCCGCTCATATCCCCTTGTAAAAGATTTTATCTCGAAACCCCTTAACGTAGATAAAATTGTGGAGCTTTTTAAAGTTGAAGACCACGTTTAAGCGGGCTCAACTTTAAAGTGATCATCCTGCAGCACAACATTTCCAACACATAGCGTTTTGGCGTGATAAAATAAGCACGTCCAACCCTGCTCTGCGGCTATTTTTCCGTACTCTTCGCGTAGCTGCATTGATTTGCGGCCATCATAATCATATTTCGCGATAAATTTCCGTATAAGTTGCTCCGGCTCGGGCAGCTCATCGCCCCCAAAAAAAACTTTAAGGCCTTCACTTTCCAGCCAGAAAACCTGGTGGTATGGACAGTGGCCGCCTGATAGCTCATAACGGATGCCTTCCTGGAGCGTTCCGTTGCCATCAACCAGCTCCAGCGTCACATTTCCCTTCAAAGCTTCAAATATTTCTTTGTGATAAGATGATGATTTACCGGTAAAGCCAAAATCCCATTCGCCGCGTTGGATAATATGCCGGGCATTCGGAAAGCTGGGTATTAATTTACCGTTACGCTCAACCACCAGCCCGCCGGAGTGGTCATAATGCAAGTGGGACATCAAAACAAGGCTCACATCTTCCGGATCAAAACCATGATTGCGTATATGCTGATGGATGTTTAACTCGTCGCGCGTGTCCTTATAGCCCAGTCCCGTATCTAAAACCATCAGTTCGTTGGCAGTTTCAACCAGGAAGGGGTTTACATGTATAAACAATGATCCCGGCCGGTCGCGGTAATTATCAATTTCGGGGTTAAAAGGAATAAATTTTTTGCTGGCGTCTACGGAATAGGAGCCTTCGCTGAGGGGATAGATTTTCATTTTATAAGTAGAAGAAACGTGTTTAATCGTTAACAGCAAATTATAAATGAGGAGGGTAGCGTTTTAAACTTAGAATGTGAGAAAGGTTCTCATAATCAGGTAGCTACCCTCTTTCCCGCTTGCAGAAGAGAGGGTGAACAAGCGAAGCCCCGTACGTACGGGGTTCGGGTGAGTTAACCCGCAGGACATTGGCGCCAATGCCCGCCGGGTTAACTCACCCGGTCATTGCTTCGCTCGACCACCCTCTCTTCGCCTTCGGCGGAAAGAGGGTAGCTGCAATTATTTCTATATTTTAAACATTCAAAGAGCCTATCGCCTGAATCACCACTCACTTCTCACCATTCACAATTTTCATCTATATTTACTGTTTCCAAAGCAAAGATATGAATAAACGCTGGGCCTTAAGGGATACACCTGATCATGAGGAAGTAAACTCTTTGGCTGCCGCGTTAAATATCGATCCGATCCTGACTACGCTGCTCATTCACCGCGGGATCAGGAATTACGACGATGCCCGCCTGTTCTTTCGCCCGGACGAACGCCACCTCCACGACCCGTTTTTAATGGCCGATATGGAAAAAGCTGTTCTACGGATAGAAAACGCTATTGCAGCCCGTGAAAAGATTTTGATCTATGGCGATTATGATGTGGACGGAACGACCGCCGTGTCAGTTGTCTACAGTTTTTTTAAAAAACTTTACCCTAATATCGAGTATTACATCCCCGACCGTTATACCGAAGGTTATGGTGTTTCCAAAAAAGGGGTAGACTACGCCGCGGATAATGGTTTTAAGCTGATCATAGCGCTGGATTGCGGTATCAAATCAGTGGACAAGGTCGCACACGCCAATGCAAGGGGAGTTGATTTTATTATTTGTGATCACCACCTGCCTGGCAGCGAGTTACCTGCGGCTGTCGCGGTGCTCGACCCAAAACGCCCGGATTGCGATTATCCTTACAAAGAACTATCGGGCTGCGGCATCGGTTTCAAACTGATACAGGCCTATGCTGAAAAGAATGACATTCCGTTTGAAGAAATTGCCTGTTATCTTGACCTGGTTTGCATCAGTATTGCCTGCGACATTGTGCACATTACCGGCGAGAACCGGGTTTTGGCACACATGGGCCTGCAAAAGATTAATACTGACCCATGCATAGGTGTAAAAACGCTGATGGAAGTCGCCGGCAGAACGGGCACCTATACCATCTCGGATGTGGTGTTTCAGCTTGGCCCGCGCATCAACGCTGCCGGCAGGATAGACGATGCCAAACACGCGGTTGAGTTGCTCACGGCAACAGATGAAGATACCGCCAAACAAAAAAGCCTGGAAATCAACTTTAAGAACACCGAACGTAAAGGGCACGACCTTTCCATCACGGATGAGGCGCTGGGCATCATCGAACGCGATGAAGTAATGATCAACCGTAAATCCACCGTGGTGTTTAGCGAACACTGGCACAAAGGGGTGATTGGTATTGTCGCCTCGCGACTAACCGAAAAATATTACCGGCCTACCATTGTGCTCACCCGCTCAAACGGTTATGTAGCAGGCTCGGCACGGTCGGTATTTGGCTACGACTTGTACGAGGCCTTGTGCGGTTGCAGCGACCTGCTGATACAGTTTGGCGGGCACAAATATGCTGCCGGCCTGACGCTGGAGGCCGAAAATATCGAGGCCTTTGCAGAACGGTTTGAGGAAGTGGTAAGCGCCACCATCAAACCCGAACAATTGATACAGCAGATAAATATCGACGCCGAATTGCCCCTGAGCCAGATCGGGCCAAAGTTTTTCAGGATATTAAATAGCTTTGCACCGTTCGGGCCGGAAAATATGGCGCCGGTTTTCCTGAGCAGAAATGTGTATGTTAGCGGTGCAGCCAGCCTGGTGGGTGGCAGCCATATAAAAATGACGGTAATTCAGCAGGGCTCGGCAGGTTATGATAGTATTGCCTTCGGCCAGGGCGAAATGCTGTCGCAAATAAAAAAAGACGTGCCTTTTGACATTTGTTATTCAATTGAAGAAAATATCTGGCGGGAAAAACGTTCTATACAATTAAATATAAAGGGAATCCGTTTTGGTGGTTAGATTGCAGCGGGCAGTTGTCAGTGTGTGATATCGGTAAATGAATCACATCAGGTTTTAACCCATCAAAATCGGTGAAATCATCAAATAATCGGTGAAATCCCAAAAAAATAAAATCGGTGAAATCAAAAAATAATCGGTGTAATCCCAAGAAATAAAATCGGTGAAATCAAAAAATAATCGGTGTAATCCCAAGAAATAAAAATGATTCTTCGCGCAGAACATCTTCTAAAAAAATATAAACAACGCACCGTAGTAAACGATGTATCCTTTAATGTTTCGCAGGGCGAGATTGTAGGGCTGCTGGGGCCGAACGGCGCAGGTAAAACCACGTCATTTTATATGATCGTGGGGCTGATCAAACCAAACGAGGGCGAGATATTCCTGGATGATGAAAACATCACCACCGACCCAATGTACCGCCGCGCTCAAAAGGGCATCGGCTACCTGGCGCAGGAGGCATCGATATTCAGGAAGCTGTCAGTAGAGGATAACATCAAGGCGGTGCTGGAGATGGGCAATATGCCAAAGGACCGGCAGCATGAAAAGCTGGAAGAGCTGATCGATGAGTTCAGCCTGCATAAAGTGCGGCGTAACCGCGGCGACCTGCTTTCGGGCGGCGAACGGCGGCGTACCGAAATTGCCCGTGCGCTGGCTGCCGAGCCTAATTTTATTTTACTCGACGAGCCTTTTGCGGGTGTCGACCCGATAGCGGTGGAGGAAATACAATCGATGGTTGCTAAATTGCGTACCCGTAACATCGGCATACTTATAACAGACCATAACGTGCAGGAAACCCTTTCGATAACAGACAGGGCTTACCTGCTTTTTGAGGGGAAAATATTGGAATCGGGCGTACCGGAAGTATTGGCGGCGAATGAAATGGTGCGGAAGGTTTACCTGGGCGCTAACTTTGTTTTGAAACGAAAAACGTTTGCACATAGTAAATAATGTTGAGTTTGCCCCGACATTAGGTTCGCCTCACCTAAACGCCGAAGGTCTCACTCATCCTCTCAAAAGGAGAGGACTTTAAGAGCGCACTCGTCTTTTAAGTCCCTCTCCTTTGGAGAGGGGTTTGCGGTGAGGCGAACGGATGCTAATATCGAAACCGTACCAATAGCCTATGGAAATTTTTAACTCTGTTTTCACCTGGTTCATGAAAAAGCGTATCCACCAGATAGAGCTTTTTATGAAATATCCTAACGAAGTGCAGGAGGAATGGTTCGAGCAGCTCATCGCCGGCGCCGAAAAAACCGAATGGGGTAAAAAATATGGCTACAAAAGCATCGAAAGCTCAAATGATTTCAGAGAGCGTGTCCCGATTCAAACCTACGAAACATTAAAACCTTATATCGAGCGGATGCTGCACGGCGAACGCAATGTGTTGTGGCCGTCGGAGATACGGTGGTTCGCCAAATCATCCGGCACTACCAGCGACCGGAGCAAATTTATCCCGGTGAGCGAAGAGGCGCTGGAAGAATGTCATTTTAAAGGTGGCAAGGATTTGCTCACCATCTATTTCAACAACGTGCCTAACGCCAGGATGTTTACCGGTAAGATACTTACGCTCGGCGGTAGCTACCAGGCCAGTGAGTTGGGCGCCGATACTTCGTTTGGCGATCTTTCGGCAGTGCTGATGAAAAACCTGCCCCTTTGGGCCGAACTTCACCGCACGCCTGAAATGGACATAGCCATGCTGGATAATTTTGAGGAAAAGATTGAAAAAATGGCTCACGCCACGCGTGATGTTAACGTAACCAGCCTGAGCGGCGTGCCCACCTGGAACCTGTTGTTATTTAAGCGAATGCTGGAGATCACGGGTAAAAACAACCTGCTGGAGATTTGGCCCAACCTGGAAATGTACTTTCATGGAGCGGTAAACTTTACACCCTACCGCGAGCAGTTTAAAAAACTGATCCCCAATGATAATATGTATTACCTGGAGAACTACAACGCTTCCGAAGGGTTTTTTGGGATACAGGACACGCGCGAACATGGTGAAATGCTGCTGATGCTGGATTACGGCATTTTTTATGAGTTTTTGCGGCTGGAAGATATTCACAAAGAAAACCCTGAAACGCTAACGCTGGATGAGGTGGAACTGGATAAAAACTACGCGCTCATCATCAGCACCAACGCCGGGCTTTGGCGGTATATGATAGGCGATACCGTGCGATTTACTTCGCTCAGCCCGTTCCGCATCCAGGTTACCGGGCGCACCAAACATTATATCAATGCCTTTGGCGAGGAGTTGATCATCGATAACGCCGAGCGGGCGCTTGACGAAGCCTGCAAACAAACCGGCGCCATTATTCGCGAGTATACAGCCGCCCCCGTTTATTTTAATGGCGACGAGAACGGTGCGCACGAATGGATCGTCGAGTTTGAAAAAAAGCCCGCCGAATTTGAACGTTTTATAGATATCCTTGACGAAACCCTGCGCCGCATCAACTCCGATTATGATGCCAAGCGGTTTAAGGATATGGCCCTGCGCCGCCCGATAGTGCGCAAAGCGCCAGATGGTACATTTTTTAATTGGATGAAAGAAAGAGGCAAGCTCGGCAATCAAAATAAGGTTCCCCGGCTGGCCAATAACCGCGAGTATGTAGATGCGATACTGAGGGTAATGGAGTTGGTGGTGGAATAAGTTCAGATATGATTGGGGTTTAAATTGCTTAGTTATCCATCAAATTGCTTTTGCCCAAGTTACATTGCTCACAAAGAGTTTGTAAGTTTTCGATAACTGTTTCACTCCTTTACTCCATGGTATTATATGATCAACATGTAATATTGTTTGTAGGTCTTTTGCTGGCGAACGGCCACAGTTTCTGCAAGAAAAATTATCCCTGTTAAGTACAATCCAACGAAGGCGTAAATTTATTCCTCTTGGTGTTCTTTTAATTGTTTTTTGAAATTCTTGTAATTCCGGGCCTTTTGATCCGGTAATAGCAACTAATTGTGAATTACCATTATCGATATCGTTTTCTTCTTCGTTGTCAGAATTTACGTATTCAATAAATTTTTCTAAAGCTGTTTGCCATGACCCAAATCTATTTGTGTAAGTTGCTGCGTGGTATTTGGAGTTAGGGCTTATAACCTCTGACCGTTTTGGCTGTCTGCCTAAAAGAGTCCATAATTCAAGGAGATTTTGGAGAAGATCCGTGGTCGACACTGTGTGAACACGTCCAATTTCAAGATTTGCTTGTTTGGTTGCCTCAACCCATCCCCCAAATTGTCTTTGAACGGTTTTTCCGTCATATTTTCCAAATCTCCTATAGTCGCGGAAGGTAATTTTTGGATTATTTTGTTCGTTGGCAACTCTAATTATATCTTTTATTAATTCTCCTTTCGATTTCTCTCCGAATTTGTTTGCTTCAGGTTCAAGTCCAGCCTTGTTTAATGCGGCCTCCCAATTACCAAATCTTTTCAATGCAGTTTGATGAGAATACACTGCCCCATTTTCTTTACAATATTCTCTTAACTTGAGAGATTGTTTTCCTAAATGGTTTGCAACATGGCGTAAGTCGTTAATAATTTCTAAGTCAGAAATTTGCTTTCGCGGATCAGTCAACTCGAATATCATTTGCTATTATAATTTGTTTACAATGTTTCCTATTTGACGCGAATATGAAATTCGAATGGAAACAACTATTACCAAAGTATATCGCCATAAATCAAATATACAAAATGAGACTAATCTTAGCGCCTAAATCGTTATATTTGTTGTAGTACCACGCTATTTTTCAAATGCATTTTATCTATTTAGAAGATTACAAAGAGCACCCCGATGCAAAAATAAGTCCGACATTGCTTTGGGAGTATGACCTTACTAATTTTGATTTTAAGCAAATGAGAAATGTGGTGGTGCAGCGGGTAATTGAAAGGGGCTGGCCGAGTGATTGGTGGGCTTTACTAAACCTGTATGGAGAAAAGGGCGTAAAGGATGCGATAAAAGTGATTCCCTATCTCAACGATATCGACATGAACTTTGTGAGTGTCGCTTTTGACATACCGTTTTCAAAAATGAAATGCTACGAACAGAAACAGTTACGGCAGACACACTGGAACTCCTAAAAATTTTAACAAGAGATGAAAAGCTGACAGACTTTTTTCTGGTCGGTGGGACAGCCCTTTCGCTGCAAATTGGCCACCGCATCAGTATTGATATCGACCTTTTCTCAGCACATTCTTTCGATAACAATGAAATGCTTGAGTATTTACGGGCCAACTACGATTTTCGTATGAATTTTATTGCCAAAAACACTCTGAAAGGGCTGATTAAGGAAATTAAAACCGACTTGATCACCCATCCTTATGCCTTTGTAAAGGATTTGCAAACAGTTGAAGGTATAAGAATGGCTTCGCTGGAAGACATCGCGGCAATGAAGCTAAATGCCATTTCAGGGAACGGTACGCGGTTAAAGGATTTCATTGACGTTGCTTTTTTATCCCGATATCTATCGTTAACACAAATGATGGATGCCTATGAGCGCAAATATGCATCCAGGAACCCGGTGATGATCGCGAAATCTTTATTATATCATCAGGATATAGATTTTAATGAAAATGTTCAGATGATGACTACAAAATACTCGTGGAAACTAATTGAAAAACGTTTGCGGGAAATGGAAAAATCACCTAATGTGGTTTTTGAAAATAATCCCTTTTAATGAATTACCGGCACATCTCCCAAATCCTCACGGCTTCAACAGCCTCCTTCACATCATGCACTCTTAAGATATTCGCACCTTTTGTTAGCGCTATGGTATTTAACGCTGTGGTACCGTTCAAAGCCTCATCCGCCGTTATCCCCAGCAATCCATAGATCATCGTTTTACGCGACACGCCGGCAAGTATCGGCAATTGCAGTACATTAAAATCCTGCAGCCGGGCCATCAGCGCATAACTATGTTCACGTTTCTTCGCAAACCCAAAACCGGGATCAATGATCACATCGTGTACGCCAAGCATCCTCAGCCGGTGATACTTTTCAACAAAATAGTCGTAAACTTCGGTATATACGTCTTCATATTCGGCGATCTTGTTCATCGTGCGGGGATTACCTTTCATGTGCATCAAAATATACGGCACCTGCAGCCGGGCAACAGTTGTAAACATATCCTCGTCCAATTGTCCGCCTGAAATATCATTGATGATGTGAGCACCTGCACTGATTCCCGCCCCGGCAACTTTCGCACGAAAAGTATCGATGGAAAGTATCGCATCAGGATAGGCAGAAACAATGGCTTCAACCACTGGTATAAGCCTGTCCGTTTCCTCCTGCATGGAGACATCGTCAGCTCCTGGCCTTGAGGAATAAGCGCCAAGGTCCACGAAAGTTGCACCCTCAACCAGCATTTTTCCGGCTTGCTTTACCGCCGCGTCAATACCTTGCTTCCTGCTCCCGGCAAAAAAGGAATCGGGCGTAAGGTTGATGATGCCCATTACTTTAGCGCTGCTTAAATCAATAAGCCTTCCGCCTGCATTTATGGTCGCCTTTTTCCGAAAAAATGTATCTTTAGCCATTGTAAGTTGAAATGTTGAAAGGTCATAACCCAAGACTTACGAAGTTTTTAAAACTTCGTAAGTCTGTTCTCTCCAACATTACAACGTTACAACCTTTCAACAACAATGAAAAAAAAATCTCTTAATCAATCCGCCCCCTGGTGGATGTGGGCCTGCAGGATATTTGTAGGGCTGCTGTTCATTTTTTCGGGGCTGGTTAAAATAAACGACCCGCTTGGCTTCTCCTATAAACTGCAGGAATATTTTGCGGTTTTTCACATCCTTTTTTTAAATGGCTGGGCGCTTGCCATCGCTATTATTTTGTGTTCGCTTGAAATTACCCTTGGCTTTGCACTGCTGATCGGTGTGCGACCGGTAAAAGTTGCCTGGGGGCTCCTGCTGCTCATTATTTTTTTCGCGTTCCTCACCTTTTATTCGGCCTTTTTTAACGTGGTGCAAACCTGCGGCTGTTTCGGCGACGCCATCGTACTAACGCCCTGGCAGTCGTTCAGCAAAGACCTGTTTTTGCTGCTGCTGATCATTATCATATTTGCCAATCGCAAGGCGATAACCCCTGTATTTGTCCCGAAAATTGGCGACCGGTTTTTATTGGGAGCGGCGGTTGTTTCCGTTTGCATGGGCTTGTACACCTATAATTTTTTACCGGTGATGGATTTCCTGGCTTACAAGGTGGGGGACAATATCCCTGATGAAATGAAAACGCCGCCCGGAGCGCAGCCCGACCAGTATGAGCTAACCTATCAGCTGGAAAATAAAAAAACCGGCGAGCATAAACAGATGACAAGCACGGAATACTCGAATAGCAACATTTGGAAGGATAATAACTGGAAGACGGTTGGCGATCCCGCCAGGAAGCTGGTTAAAACAGGTTTCAAACCAAAAATAGAAGACCTGATCATCAACGATGCGCAGGGGAACAATTATACCAATGAGCTGCTGGATAATCCCTATTACAACCTAATAATTGTCGCTGTTAATTTGAATGAAACGGACGAGGACGCTATTAACAGTTTAAATGCAATTGCAATAAATCTTAAACAGAACTTTAATACGCGAACCATCCTCTTGACTTCGAATCCGCCGCAATCTGCAGAGGCCTTCGCGAAAGAACACAAATTGATGTTCGAGCTATTTTATGCCGACGAAGTGCCGCTAAAAGAGATGGTGCGGGCCAACCCGGGTGTGTTGCTCATGAAGGACGGCACCGTCATCAACAAATGGCATTATCATACTATGCCCGACATCGACGAGTTAACGAAGAAATATTTTCAGCATTAATACGATGATCCGCTACCTCATCCGCAAAATATTTTACGGCATGGCTGTGATGCTGGGCATTGTCGTAGTGGTATTCTTCCTGTTCAATATTTTACCGGTCGATCCTGCGCGGATGACACAAGGGCAGCGTGCTGATGTGCAATCTTTACAGGCGGTTCGAAAGGAATTTGGGCTGGATAAACCTGTTCCTGTACAATTCCTGTACTATATCAATGACCTTTCGCCGCTTGGCTTTCACCTGGATAATAAAGACGAGCAGCAAAAGTATCATTATGTTAAATTGTTCCCAATTTCGAAGGACCGGGTTTTTGCCCTGAAATGGCCCTACCTCCGCCGTTCGTACCAAACGCACCGGGAAGTTGCTGCATTGTTGCTGGATGTGATACCGAATACGCTCGTGCTGGCCACATCGGCCATGCTGTTTGCCATTATTATCGGCGTATTTTTTGGGGTGACGAGTGCTGTACACCAAAATACCTGGGCCGATAAGCTGGCCATCGGTTTATCAACCCTGGGCGTATCGGCGCCATCGTTTTTTGCGGGGATCATCATTGCCTGGATATTCGGCTTTGTGCTGGCTAAATACACCGGGCTGAATATGACAGGCAGCCTGTACACTTATGATCCGTTTAAGGGCGAGGTAATTACCTGGCGCAACCTGGTACTACCCATGGTTACGCTTGGGCTGCGGCCGCTTGCCATCATCGTTCAGCTAACGCGGAATGCCATGCTTGATGAATTGGGTAAAGACTACATCCGTACCGCCAGGGCGAAAGGTTTGAGTAAACGTACCATCGTTTATCGGCATGCACTTAAAAACGCCCTGAACCCGGTAATTACGGCCATCGCCAATTGGTTTGCCTCGCTGCTGGCCGGTTCATTTTTTGTGGAATATGTTTTCGGTTATAACGGCCTGGGGAAAACAACGGTTGATGCCCTCGAAATGTCGGATTTTCCGGTGGTAATGGGTTCTATCTTATTTATTGCATTTATTTTTGTGGTGATCAATATTTTGGTGGATATCATCTATGTTTGGATAGACCCGAGGGTGAAGCTGGGGTAGTTCATCCCGCACGTGCGGGATAGTTGATGGTTCATAGTAAAAAGTAATTTTTTAATGCTGAAATCTACCTTGGATAAAAATTTGCAAGGCAGCCCGGGACCGGGCCTGATCTTCCTTGTCGGTTTTATGGGCAGCGGCAAAACTACGCTCGGCCGGAAACTGGCTTCAAGGCTTGGTTATTTGTTTATGGACCTCGACCATATTTTTGAAGCGCGGGAAGGGATGACGATCGGCGAATATTTCTCCAAATATGGCGAAGATGCCTTTCGCAAACGGGAATCGGAAGTATTAAAAAACCACAAATATCCGGAACATGCGATAATAGCCACCGGTGGCGGCCTGCCTTGCTTTTTTGATAACATGGACTGGATGAACGCCCATGGCAAAACCGTCTACATCAAACTTATGCCCAAAACCCTTGCCGACAGGCTCCAAAATGAAAAAGACGAACGTCCGCTGCTCCGAGAGCGGCATGGGGAAGCTCTTGTTCAGTTTATTACAGAAAAATTGGAGGAACGTGAGCCGTTTTATAATAAGGCAAATATTGTCGCAAACGGATTGAGTTTGACGGCGGAAAGGGTGGAGGAGTTGTTGAGTTTTAAGGCCACCTCTTAGGATTCATCCTGTTGTCCAACACAGATGCAACAAATATTCTTTTCTTGCTTACTTTGTAAAATACAGAGAGTTTCTTGCTTAGAACAGCGCGGCGCACATTTTTATTCGATGAAATTTTGACAAAAATTTGTGTGTGATCAGGAATTACCGCTTCAAATCTTTTTAGTAAATCGAAAAAATTCTCAACCTCTCGTTGGGTAAATTTATTTAATAAATATCTTCTGATCGCAGCTATGTCGTTTCGTGCGCGAACAGAATAAATTATTGGTAGCACGAAATTATGGCTGATTTAAACTGTCCCACATTTCTTTTGACGTCATAACTCGTCCGGCTTTTATGTCCTCAAGCCCTTCATTTATGCGCTCTTTTTGTGCATCCGACAATTCATCCCACCAGTCGTTATTTGATTTTTTTCGAAGAGCTTCGATCGCAGTAAGCGTTTTGGAATCGGTTATCTGATTGATCCATTCAATCAGACTTGCCTTTGTTTGTTTTATTTCTGCCGTCGACATAAATTTTTTAATCAAATTTACAAAATCATCTCAAATAAGCCGCATCCTCTTCGCCTTCCGCATCCAAAACCACCTCAACATGTTCTTTTAACACGGTTGATAGTGCCAGGCCGGCAAAATCCACGGTCACCGGGAAGCGCTTGTGATTTCGGTCGATAAGAATAGCTGTGCGGAGCTTTTTTAGCGGAATGTCTTTGAATACAAAAAACCCATAAGCCAGCGTGCGGCCGCTGTTCAATACATCGTCAACTAAAATAACCGGCTTATTGCTGCAAATTTCCAGGTCGAAACTAAATTCCGCTTCCATTTTCGTGCTGTTCTTCTCAATCCCGATGCCTACCAGGGTGCTTTTAAAATCAGCAATATCGTCCAATATAGTTTTGAGCCGCGCCGCCAATTTGCCGCCGCTTGGTAATATAGCGGCGATGATTATTTCGTCCTCGTCAAAATTATCCTCCAATATCTGGTAGGCAATACGAATGATCCTTTGCTGAATCTGGTGACTATTGAGGATGAGCAGGTGCTTTTCGGTCATTTTTTTGTTGAAACGTTGTAATGTTGGCCCCGATAGCTATCGGGGGTTGAAATGTTAAAATCAATTCCATTGTAAAGATAACAACTTTACAACATTTCAACTTTGCAACATTCCAACAAATGTTATTGCTTCGGATAAGGATAGTACACAAAATTTGCACCCTCGGGCACCACTACAAATAGACACATGTATTCATAAGGGTCTTTGTACGACTTAATAAACCGATCTTTCAGTACCGGTTTGATTACGCCCTTATCTACAAACTCTTCAAGGGTTGAAGCATGGATGCTCCATTCGGTATTCAGGTCGTTCCGGTCTAATATCAGTTCGCCCAGGTTTAGCTCATGCTGGTGCGCAATAAAAATGGGGTAGTTGGATAAGCCTTCCACCATAATTTCAATGGCAACCTCCCGTATCGATTCGTAAAAAAACTTGAGGTCGCGCTCCAGGCTGATCAGCGGGCTTTCTTTTTTTGGCTTTCCGCTGTTACCGTCTTCGTTAAATAATTCTTCGGGATCCATATTCTCTGAACACGATTTTTGACACGATTTTTAAGATTAAATTGATTGTTAAGATTTAAGAGTTAAATGGATTTATAGGATTACTTTTTTGGCTATGAACCATGAACTATGAACCATCAACTCCTCAAAACCAGCAAAATAACATTCTCCACGTGCTGCGTATGCGGGAACATATCTACCGGCTGTATTTTCAATACATCATATTTTTCTTTTAATACCAGCAAATCACGCGCCTGTGTGGCGGCATTGCAGCTTACATACACAATTTTTGGCGCTTCTATTTCCATCAGGCGATTTACCACGTCCGGGTGCATCCCGGCCCGCGGAGGGTCGGTGATGATCACCTCGGGTTTGCCGTGTTCGGCGATGAACTCCGGTGAAAGCTCGTCCTTCATATCGCCCGCGTAAAATTTGGTATTGCTGATGTTATTGATGGATGAATTGATCTTCGCATCTTCAATCGCTGTTGGCACATATTCAATGCCCACCACTTCCCGTACGCAGCCGGCAATAAAGTTGGCGATTGTTCCGGCGCCGGTATACAAATCGTAAACCAGTTCGTCGCCCTTAAAGCCGGCAAAATCGCGTGCCACCTCGTATAGCCGTTTTGCCTGTATGGAGTTAGTTTGATAAAACGACTTCGGCCCGATGCGGAATTTGATGCCGTCCCCGCCTGTCCGGCTGGCAGGCGTCTCCTCGTAAATAAATTCCGGCCCCTTCCAGGCAATCACCTCCTGGTCGAAAATGGTATCGTTCTTTTTTTGGTTGACGATGTACAGCAGCGATGTTATTTCGGGAAAGCTTTCGTCCACAAAAGCCATCAGCCGATCTATTTGGTCCTGATTCGCATAAGCAAATACGACGATCACCATAACCTCACCGGTTGAGGAAGTGCGAACGATCAGGTTACGCAATGCACCACTGTGCGCTTTCAAATCATAAAAGCTATAGCCGTGTTTTAGTACAAATTCCCTGATGCTGTTTCGCAACCTGTTCGACGGTTCAGCTTGCAGCCAGCAATGGTTAATGTCCAGTATCTTATCAAACCTGCCGGGTATGTGAAAGCCTAACGCATCCATATTCTGGGGCTCATCCGTGCGGTTTTCGCCATCCATCAGCCAGCGCTTATTGCTGAAGGTGTATTCCAGCTTGTTGCGGTAATATTTATCTTCCGGTGACGGGATTATAGGTGACATGCCCGTCACATCTATCTTCGCTATCCGCGTTAGCGCATCGGCGACTGATTTTTGCTTAAATTTTAGCTGGGCCTCATAAGTCATGTGCTGCCACTTGCAGCCGCCGCAGGTACCGAAGTGCTCGCAAAAGGCATCGATGCGGTAGGGCGACGCCTGTTTTAGCTTCGCTATTCTTCCCTCGCCAAAGTTTTTCTTGCTGCGGTAAACATCAATATCGGCGATATCGCCGGGCACGGCTTTTTCTACAAAAAGCACCAGGTCGCCTGCTTTGCCAACGCCTTTGCCTTCTTCGGCAATATCAATTATGGTTACGTCTTCAAAAAACTTGTGTTTGGGCGCGCTTCTCATCAGGCGGCAAAGTTAGTATTTTGTTGTAAAGGTTGTAGGTTGGAATGTTGTAAGGTTGGAATGTTGTAACGAGTTGTCAGGTGGCGGGAACGGGCACATTAGTCCATTCATCCCAAAGTCTGTGTCCCCACAGACTTTTCCGGGAATGTTTGTGAGGACGCAAACCAGGGGATGAAGAAAATCAAATAAACATATTGATAATCATCTGCCAAAAATCTTCCGGCTCAGCATCCGGCATTGCAAAGTGTTGATCTATCAGGTCTGAAAACTCAAGTAGTTCGCGGCTCATCGGTAAAAGCTTTAAATTGATACGAATTAAGTAATAATATACCAAAAACCAAAATGGTATTTGGTTAAATTTTTGTTAAATTAATTTTGTGGGGTTGCAGTTCCACCATTGGCCTGGATTCGGGTGCGCAATAGCTATTTAATTATTGGATTCAGCTTAATCAGGTTCGTTACCTGTGTCCGCAGCTTATCAGGCTCTGAAGTATTCACATTAACGAGGTAAAACGGATGTTTCCCATCAATCATCGAGGGCCACCGCCATTGCAACTGATTTATGGTCTTGATATGGCCATTATCAAACCACCAGGCGGCATAAATTTTATCCGTTCCTTTTTCAAGCGTGCCGGTATAAACTTCAACGCCGCTTATTTTTTCTTTTTGGATAGCGGCAAATTGGTAGCCACTGCCGGTCCAGCAAATCATGGGGTCATGTTCAGGAGCGTAAAAAACAGTGGGTTTAAGGTAAATCAGGGCATCTTTATTATAGAATTTGCTAATGCCGTTGTCCATTTCATATTTGGTAAAACCGGGAAGCTTTATACTTTTTCCCTTGGATAAAAGGGTATCAGCGTTGACCAGGTGCAGGGAAATAAAAAGTAACACTGCCGAAAGCACAACATGCAGCGCCGGGTGCCGAGCAATGTTTAAAGGCGGCTTTGCTTTGGCTGATGATGGCGCCGACCTTGTTTTGCCTAAGTGCTTTAATAATGGTTTTACGCCCATCACGAGTGGCGCAATTACATAGATCATCAGGCAGGCTATCCCTACAAAATCATGAAAAAAAGTGCCGGGCATAATTCTGAAGCTGACCAGCAAAAAGATGCGGAAAAAGTTGCAGATTACATTTAAGCCGATAACGACTATGAAAAAACCGGCCAGGAAAATAAACTTCAGGTATTTGTCCAATTGGCGTTGAAAGTGGGTCAGGATAAATAAAGATAGCAGCAGCGAGATGATCAGCATATTAAGCCCGGCGCAGGCAGGGTCGACAGAAAAATCCTGGTTGGCCAACTGGATCTGGTTGCCCATCGCAATTGCTTTTACCCCGGTAAACGTTAACAGCGTGGCAGTTTGGCTGGTGAGCCATAGCCGCACAGGGAAATCAAACATGCCCGTGACGTATTTAAATACCGGTGATATCACAAATAGCAAGAACATGAACGAGTTGTTTAGCTTACCAACGATATTTTCGGCCCATAACAGCGCTGCCAAAACCAGGGCCAGAAAAAGCATTGTGTTGACCGGAACAAATACCGCCAGTGTTATTATTAGCAAGGCAGGTAGCAGGAATCGTGATGAACGCCGGTTGCTGTCGGCCATGCAAATAAATGGTGCCAGCACCAGCGCCGTGAATAGATTACCATCCCAATGCAAATAGTGCGGTATAAACAGGATGGTGATTAAAAGATATACCAAACCCGAAATGATCGCTAAGCGCGGCAGCGCAAATGTTTTAACCCTTATCGTTAACATAATCTTATAAACCTTTTGGTACGAGTTTTTTATTTACGGCGAAGTAAACAACAGTAGCCACGCTAAGGATGATCAATAGCCATTCGTGCGGTTCAGGTACCGCGCCCGATGATTGCATCGAAGCATTTTTTAAGCTGTTTTTATTTTGCTGGATGTTAAACCGCTCATAATCTTTTTCCGTCTCCAGTACAACCAGGCTCGACACCGGCGAGACGATGTATGCTTTTTCAGCCTCGTTAATGTTATCGGGCTGTACGTAAGTATTATTAAAATAATCTGCCCCTATTTTTCGCATTAAGTCGTTATAAGCAAATAGCCGTAACAAGTGGTCGGGGGCATGCTGGGTAGTTGGACCATGCGTTTTTTGGATCATCATTTGGGCATTGTCTATAACCACTGTGTCCTCATTTTCCTGGTTCAATATAAAAAGCCGCTGGTTTAATAGCTTCACAAGTTCATCGGTTGTGCCTTCGGCATAGTTAAAAACCCGCAACTCTTTCAGCGCCTTTATATAAGGGCTGAGTTGGTAGCCGATATTAAAAAACCTAATGTGTTTGGGCGTTTTTAAATAAGTGGTAAGGTCCTTTGCAAAGCCGCTGCCGTCCAGGTCGCTTAAATTGGGTGCGTTGTCCGTACTGGCTGATATTAAAAGGGCATTATCAGGATCCTTAATTTCATTTACAGGGAACAAGCTGAAGTTTTGCCGGGACAGCATATCATAAACATCGCCTAGGTTATCGTCGGTAATGCGGATAAGTTTGTCGTCATAAGCATAAACCGGGTGATTTTTTACCTTTGCCCAAACTTGATCCAGTTGCTCTTTTGACCACGAGTTGTTAATATCCAGGTACACGGCCGAAGGAGTGAAAGGTTCGTATTTCGGCGTATAGTTTTTTACCTCGTAAGCCGTATCGGCGAATGAGAAGGTAGTCTCCGCCAGGGGTGGCGCCGCAAGGGATATTTGAAAGTCGGGTTGATAAGTCCGGTCGGCCTCGTAAACGCCCGGGCTTGTTTGTTTAAAACCAGCCGGCAAGTCCAACCCCGATATTTTACCTTCGGAGCTTACCTGCAGGGTTTCCAAAGCGCCCCCCGCGTCGGGGCCATCAAAAGAGGCGTTATCGTATATCAACCGGTCTCCCTGTTTGGTCAGCGGGCTGGTGATGCCTATTTTAAAGCGCCTGTTCTCCCCGGATGTACACGGAAATACCCGTACTGTCACTGTATTTCCTTCCTGCCAATGAACTACTGACGGATCGTGATTTTCAACCCCGACTATCTCCTTGTAAGCCGAATCAGCTTTGGCTTTGGTAGTCAGTCTTGATTGTTCTTTCTTGCCGTTGATCCACAATGACAGTGACGAAACTACCGAACCTTTTGAGAGGTGAAAAGTGTAGATTGCTTCCTGCTGGCCCCAGCTATATTTGGAGTTGTTGCGTATGGTGAGCATCTTTTCGGTATAAGCCATCCGGTATTCCGGGAAAAGTTTAACGTTAGTAATAATACTGTTAGTTTCCAGGTCATCCCCTGCCCACAGCCTGTCCTGCGCCTGGTGCCGGGCATTGTACATCGCTTTTAAAATGTTAATACGTTCGCCTTCATCCAGGTTTGGTTTTTTAAAGAACAACGTAGCCAAAACCACCAGCGGGTCGTGTTGCTTAGGTTCGGTAAAAGAGCGCGAAGGCACCCCTCTCCAAAAAAAATCATCGGTATTGGCCTCTGTATAAACCAATCCTGTTTTTAAAATACGTTCGGCGGCCGGGGAGTTGTCGATATGCTGGCTGACGGTGATCCAGGCGGGCAGTTTGGCTTCGGTCAATGCATTTTGGTTAACCAGCAGGTTGATTTGTTTGTTGGTCACCCCCCAACTGACTAGGAAAAAGGCACAAATAAGCAGCGGTAACAAAGCCCCGCCGATGGCTGCAAATAACGCCCCTTTGTTTTGGCGCCGGGCCCTGTTGATAAGCATTACCGTAACGATGGCAAGAAACAGTGGAATGTAAGTATGGATGGAGACACCGATAGCGACAAGGCCTATAACGCTGAATAAATATAGCGGGAACAGGTAAACGGCATAATAGCTAAAAAGAATCAGCGCGCTTCCCAGCAGAAAGCAAATAAGATAGCTGACAGCTTTTGGCAGCGCACCAGTCATGGGCGCCAGCAATACGGCAATACTTGCAATAATAATCCACACACTCAGCCAGGTAACCGAGCTGTCAAAAACATTCATATCGCGATTTAAAGCGAAGGCACTGATGAAGAATAAAACCAGCGATAAACAAGTGTATTTGAGTTCACCCTTCCTCAGGCGCCAGCCATTTTTCCTGAACGCCCGAATAAATATCGCCACCAAATACCCGGCTGATATGGCGTAATTGACAAAAAACGCACCAGGCCCGTTTTCAGGGCCGAATGAGGTAGTAATTAATAAAATAGCCGCCGATAGTATGGCCAGAAGTAATCCTGCTAAATAAAGCGGATCGTGTGATAGAAAGGAAAGGATCTTTTTCATACTTGATTTGATTAAAAGTACTTTGTAATTCAGAGTAATTAGATAAAAAAATTTAGGCTGATTTCGCCTCTATTTTAAAAGAACGGATCAGCAGGAAGCAATTGGTAATAAGCAGCGCCATAAGTGCTACATAGGATATTTTTTCGTAAATGGTTCCTGAAAAATGTTCTTTAATAGCGTTAAAGCTAACCCAAAGAATGAATAGAACGTTGCCTGCTATGGCGCCTGATTTGAGGAGGAGAATGAATGTTGGTTTCATGGTTTTGAATGTTAATTAATATCAATTTGAACGTTATAACTCCCCTCTTGAGAGGGGGTGCGGCTGCCCGTGTTGTAGCGGGGGTGTGTTAACCGACATGCTGAATAACACACCCCTCCACCCCTCTCAAGAGGGGAATCGCACGTGGGCCGTCGCTTTTTAAGATATTTCAATTTGCCTTTTGCTGCCTAATCAATTTCTCCAATGCATCCAGATGCTGGCGGAATGCTTCTTTTCCTTTTTCCGTCGCCTCGTAAGTCGTATTCGGTTTCCGGCCCAGGAAGGCTTTATGCACCACAATATATTCTTCTTTCTCCAGGCCTTTCAGGTGCGATGCTAGGTTGCCATCGGTAGTTTCCAGCAGTTCTTTAAGCGAGTTAAAGTCATAGCGGTCGTTCACCATCAGCACACTCATGATCTGCAACCGCAGGCGGTTCTCAAAGGCTTTATCTAATTTCTCAAAGGGGACTTTCACTTATCGTATCTTAAGTACATCAAGCTGCCATAAATAATATGCAGCACGCCAAATCCAATCGCCCAAAATAACAATCCGTAGCCGGGTAAACAAGCGGCTATTAAACCCAGCACAATTTCGCACAGGCCAAGGTATTTTACCAGCGTAAAGGTAAAATTGCTTGCGCTGACCAGCGAGAGACCGTAGAATATGAGTGAGGCAGGGGCTATGATGTCATACACTCCACGGTAAATTAACACCAATATTAAGCCGCCGCCACTTATCAATGGAACGGCCATGTAAAACAAAAGTGAACGGCTAATGCGTCCCCAAATCGCCTGACCTTTACGTTTGGCTTTTCTTTTGGTTAAAATATATCCCGTAATAATAGAAGCTAATAAAACCAAAACGGCAATTAACAGAAGGAATAGAATCTCGCCATTATATATGTATGTAAATCGCAGCCCCCCATCAGTCAAATTAGAACTGTCAACTGCATAATATGGCCTCGCCCTGCCATGACCGTAAACGAAATAATAAGCTCCCCAGGCACCCAATAGCGCGTAAATGCCCGCCAACACGCCCGATAACCCGCTAAGCGATATAAATTTCGAGGAGCGCTCCATCACACTACGGATGGCAGCCAGGTCGTCATGGATATTTTTTTCTTCCATTTTAAAGTACTTTGTTTTGCAAAGTAAAATAATTTATCTTTGATCTCCAAATAAATTTTTTGTCTGAACACGATTAAGGGATTTAAAAGATGAAAATGATTGTCGCGATTGTAAACTGAAAAATCATGAAAAACAGTATCAAAATTTTAGTAATTATAGCCGCTGGGGCACTCCTGGCTGTCGTTTCCAATTATTTTATTACCGGCTGGTATAATATCATTCCATGGGTTATTGCGGCATTGTTGGTTGGCTGGTTAAGTGATACGCGGCTTAACAGTATCATATGCGGGGTGGTATTTGGATATGTTTTGTTTTTGGTGTACATCTGGCTGGGGTACAATGGCAAAACGGATTCCGGCAGTATGGTAAAGTTTGTGCTTTTTGACCTGGGGTTTAGTTTGGTGGGAGGCGCGGCCGGGGTTGTAGGGGCACTTATCGGGAATTGGTTGAAGGGGATTGTCTGAACCGTTGATCAATCTGATTTTTTTGATTTAGCTGACCGGGTTTAATTGGCTTGACAACCCCATTTTTACAACACCCGGTTTAAAACCGTAAGTAAAATGATAAGGCCTAAATAACCCGCAAAGCCATAAAGCGTCCACCTAACCATTTCGCGGGCTTTTCGGTCGTATCCCTCCGCCTTAAAAAGGCCGGAAAGCATCAGGAGTAAAATGCCCGGAAATATAAAGGCAAGTATTTTCAAGCCGGCCCCAAGCGGGGTATTGGCCTTTGCTTCATCTTTTGCCTGTTCCTGCAATATTTCTTGCTTAACAGCAACTATTTGTGTTTCGGATAGGTTTCGTTTTTCAAACTCTCTTTTTGCAGCCTCAAGCGCCGCCGGTTGGTAATCGTCGATGGGGCCATTTACAATTTTTACCAGGTCGGCGTCCGTGCGCTTGCGCATAACATCGTCAAACTCATTTTCCATGTGGATTATAATTGTGGTTAAAGGTGTTTATTTGCTAAATATAAAAATTTTAGAAAATTAGGACGAGGTTTTGGAGTACGATTAGAAAAATCATTCAAAATACTTACATAAATTTTCATTGGTAAAAAAAAAATATTTTAGTCATAATGAAAAAACACGAATACTTCGTTTATATCATGACCAATAAGTCGAATCGTGTTTTGTATATCGGAGTGACCAGTGATTTGCAAGGCCGCGTTTATGATCATAAAAATAAAACGTTTGAGGGATTTACGGCTACGTACGGATGTGATAAATTGGTTTACTATGAAGAATACCAGTGGATACAAGACGCAATAGCAAGGGAGAAGCAGTTAAAAGCAGGTTCGAGACAAAAGGAGGTTGATTTAATAATTGTCGAAAATCCGCTGTGGAATGATTTGAGCGATAGTTGGTACGATTAGGTTTTTTGCAAACCAATAAGCCATTGTCATTATAAGGAGCCTGCCTGGCGGGGCGCGGGGCGCGACGAAGCAATCGCGAACTTTGCAAGCGGTAATGCATGGCGGGAATGCAATGTTCGCGGTTGCCACGCTGCGCTCGCAATGACAAGTTGGTTAAGCCGAAATCAGATCGTCATTGCCGCTTTAACGAGGTAAGGCAAAATCTCCTTCTGAAAAGAAACAAAATTCTTTCGCACGTCCGAATCGCTTACAGAAGTAAAGGCGAAGCTGAACACAATGCTTTTGCTGCATTTGATGAGGAAGCGCAGGCGCTGCTGGTAGTTTTCCTGCTTGCGGATGCCGCCCAATTGTGAAAAGGCGCTTACCAGCAGTTCTTCCAACTCGTTGGAAAGGTTTTTTAAAAATTCCTGTGAGTTGGCCGACTCCCGGATAAAATCCCAGCCGATAAACTCGTTGCAAACGGTGTAGCTGAGGCGGCAGGTTTTCATAATCAGGCTGTTCAGGTGTGCTTCCTCATCTTCGCCTGAGTGGCTGTGAACAAGCTCGTTAACGCTGGTTTGTATATAATCCATCAGCAGCACGTGCAGCACGGCCTCTTTACTGTCGAAATATTTGTAGATAGTTGCCTTGGCGATCTTTGCTTTTTTGGCGATCTCGTTTACACTGGTTTTGTGGTATCCGAACTTGCGGAACAGGTCCTGCGCGGCGCGCTTGATGCTTTCTTTAATTTTTTCAGCTTCCATGTATCAGTTCGATACGTAAATCTCGAAATTACTTACCACAATATTATATTGTCTCAGCGAAATAGTTGCCGGGGCTTTTACCGGGCTGCCGTCTATCAGGTCCCATTGGCCGCCGCTGCAAGGGTCGGTAACAGTAAAATTGCCCGGGTTAAGTGTTACGGCACACAGTTTTTGCGGGTTAACCGTGCTGCAGCGGTCATAACAGGCGTAGGTGCCATCCGCTTCGCGGTATAATATCAGGCCGGCAACGCCGTAGCCGTTTATCAGTACTGCGCCGCCCGGCACGTTCAGCGCACTAAGGCGCGGGTCGGTGGTGGCATCCTGGAAATTTACGGCAACGTCGGGGAGATCGGCCCCGGTTTTAACACAGGAACTAAAGGCCATTAAAATAATAACTCCAAGGGGTATTAATTTTTTCATATAATCTCAGTTTTAAACTGTTTCAAAAAGCGCACATCATTCTCTGAGAATAAACGCAGATCGCGTATAACATATTTTAAATTGGCAATTCTTTCTATACCCATGCCAAAGGCAAAGCCGGTATATTTTTTACTGTCGATACCGCAGTTTTCCAAAACATTCGGGTCAACCATACCGCAGCCCAAAATTTCCACCCAGCCGGTGTATTTGCACATGGGACAACCGGCGCCCTTGCAAATGGTACAGGAGATATCCATTTCGGCCGACGGCTCGGTAAACGGGAAATACGAGGGGCGGAAGCGTACCTGGAAATCGGCGCCATAAAGCTCCTGCACAAAGTGATAAAGCGTTTGTTTCAGATCGGCGAAGGAAACATTTTCGTCGATATACAAACCCTCCACCTGGTGAAAAAAGCAATGTGCACGGGCTGATATGGCTTCGTTACGATAAACCCTCCCCGGCATAATAGCACGGAAAGGCGGTTTGCCATTCTCCATCATACGCACTTGTACAGATGAGGTATGTGTGCGCAAGGCGATATCATCCTTGCCGTTATTTTTTTTGATAAAGAAAGTATCCTGCATATCCCTTGCCGGGTGCTCCTCGGGGAAGTTAAGCGCCGAGAAGTTATGCCAGTCGTCCTCAATTTCAGGGCCTTCGGCTACCACGAAACCTAATCTTTTAAAAATATCGATGATCTCCAACCGTACCAGCGATAAGGGATGACGCGAGCCGAGGTTAAAGCCATCGCCGGGAAGGGTGAGGTCGATTTCGGAATTCGTCCCGCACGTGCGGGATTCGATTTCGGAATTGAGAAGCTCCTTTAGTTCTGTATACTTTGCTTCGGCCAGCTGTTTAAACTGGTTAAGTACCTTGCCAAAAGTACGTTTCTCTTCCGGGCCAACGGTTTTAAATTGCTCAAACAGGTCTTTAATGATCCCTTTGGTCCCCAAAAACTTAATGCGGAATGCTTCCAGTTCGTCGGAATTGGCAGGTGAAAAAGTGTTTATTTCTTCGGTATATTGATCTATTTGGGCTTGCATTATAATTGTCTTAAAAATTGTTCCGGGGTCAGTACCGGAATAGTAGAATGTTTATAGTCTTTAATGTTCCTCGTAATAATAGCATCACAACTATAGCGGACTGCGATGAAAAATTGCATTGCGTCTTCAAAATCAGCGAAATCGCTTGCTAAGGCCATGTCTACAATGTCACTTTCAAGCGGCAGAACTTTTATAGTTTTTATAAGATCAGTTATTTTTTCTCTGCTTGTTTTTGAACCGACCTGTTTTGATAAAATATAATTGATATTAGCTATTATCAATGCGGAGGTATTCAGTATGATACCATTTTTGAAACTTTCCAACAACAACACCTGGGAATGAAAATGGAAAGGTTCCCGGTTTAAAAGCAAGTCCAATTGAACGTCGCTATCAATAAACAAACGTTTAAAGGCCATACTTTTCCTTTAAATATTCATATTTCAGGTCCTTGTAATTAACATCTGCCGGCAAATCGATTTTTTGTTTTATACTGAGATCTTTTATCCAGGCAGGTATATCTTCGGCCTTATATTTTTCAAATATGAAATCTTTGGTTTTAGATTTCCTGGGAAGCTCATTAATTAATTTTTTAAATAGTCTGGAAACGCTAACGTTGTTTTCCGAAGCAAGCGTTTTTGCCAAATCAATGGTGTCTCTGTCGACACTCAAAGTAAGTTTTACAGTTGCCATACCCGTTTAATTTATACGTACAAATATAAACAATTTATACGTAACTATTTAAGCACTCCCAACTCTTTTCCCACCTTGGTAAACGCCGCGATTGCCTTATCCAGATGTTCCTGTTCATGTGCGGCCGATAGCTGCACCCTGATACGGGCCTTGCCCTGCGGTACCACCGGGTAGTAAAACCCGATGACATAAATACCTTCTTCCAGCATTTTTGCGGCAAATTCCTGGGCCAGTTTGGCATCGTACAACATTACCGGCACTATAGGATGCACGCCGGGTTTAATGTCAAAACCAGCTTCGGTCATTTTTTGGCGGAAGTATTGGGTGTTTCTTTCCAGTTTATCACGCAGGTCGGTGGTCTCGCTTAGCATGTCCAATACTGCGATAGAGGCGCCGGTAATAGAAGGTGCAAGCGTATTTGAAAACAAATAAGGCCTTGACCGTTGGCGCAGCATATCGATGATCTCCTTCCGGCCAGAGGTAAATCCACCGGACGCGCCGCCGAGGGCTTTACCCAATGTCCCGGTAATGATATCGATTTTACCCATCACATGATGATGCTCGTGCGTACCACGGCCGGTTTTACCCATAAAGCCCGAGCAGTGGCTTTCGTCAATCATCACCAAAGCATCATATTTTTCAGCAAGGGCGCATATTTTAGCCAGTTGTGCGATGGTACCGTCCATACTGAATGCGCCGTCGGTAACGATGATGCGGTGGCGACAGCTTTCGGTAGCTTTCAGCTTTTCTTCCAGGTCGGCCATATCATCGTGCTTATAGCGCTGGCGCTGGGCCTTGCACAGGCGCACGCCGTCGATGATGGAGGCATGGTTCAACTCGTCCGAAATGATGGCATCCTGCTCATTAAACAGGGGCTCAAACACGCCGCCGTTAGCATCAAAGGCAGCTGCGTAAAGGATGGTATCTTCGGTCCCCAAAAACGCTGCGAGCTTTTTTTCAAGCGTTTTATGGATATCCTGTGTTCCGCAAATAAAACGTACCGAGGATAATCCATAGCCATGTGTATCCAATGCTTCCTTTGCCGCTTCTATCACTTTAGCGTTGCCGGATAGCCCCAGATAATTGTTAGCGCAAAAATTGATGACATGTTTGCCCCCCTGCACCGTTATATCAGCGCCCTGCGGCGAGGTGATGATCCTTTCCCGTTTATAAAGGCCTGCTTTTTCAATTTCGGCAAGTTCCTGTTCCAAAACAGGTTTCAGCGTGTTATACATAATCCAGATTTTATCGGGCAAAATTAAAAATTAAAGGCCACATGCGTGGTTAAATAAAATTTTAACTCCAGCGACCTGTCCCGGGGGAAGTGAAACAAATTGACCTAATATCTATTTAATGTTAATACATGCTTAAAATATTACTAACTACTTTGTTGATTACCGGGGCCTTTGCTGCATCAGCACAACAATCAGTTTTATCAGGCCACATCACTGATCAAAACGGCCACCCTATACCGTTCGCCTCGGTGTATGTGCAAAATTCGACTTACGGCACAACAGCCAACGAAAACGGCGATTATTTTTTCAAACTCAAAAGTGGCGCTTACAATATTGTTTACCGTTTTGTTGGTTATAAAGTGATTACTGAGCACATACAAATGAACGGAAATGACCAGCGGCAGGACGTTCAAATGGCAGATGAGCTTTTTAAATTGATAGCAGGAAAAGTAAAAGGAAGCCAAAAGTATGACCCGGCGGCGGAGATTATGCAGAAAGTAGTAGCCAACCGGAAGTATCATTTACAGGAGATAAACGGTTATTTGTGCACTGTTTATATAAAAGGGGTAAAGACCATCACCGATACGCCAAAAACGCTCCTTGGAAAAGGGATGCAAAAATTATTGAAACTGGATACTGGTTCAAGGGGGATATCCTACCAGTCGGAATCAATATCCTCGTATAGTTTTGAACAGAAAAACAAGGTAAAAGAAGTTTTTATCGGGTCGAAAGTATCGGGTACTGATCCGCCCTTCGGGTATAACAAGGCATCAGATCTGCAGGTGAATTTTTATGAGGACCTGTTTATTGTAAACGGTTTAAACGAACATGGCTTTGTATCACCGCTGGCAAAATATGCCTGGGCTTATTACAAATATAAATTATTGGGCAGCGTAGTTGAAGATGGTAAAACGATAGATAAGATCCAGGTAATCCCGAGGCGCCGCAGTGTACGGTCATTCCAGGGAAGTATTTATATCATCGAAGGCGACTGGCGCATTTACAGCGTCGATCTTTTTCTGACAAAAAAAGAAAACAACTTAAATTTTATCGATACGCTGAAAGTTAGCCAGCAATATATCCCTGTAAAAAATACCTGGGCGCCAATAGCTTTTCAATATCGCTACGATGCAAATGTGTACGGGCTGAAATATAAAGGTTATTACCTGGGGATATATAACCAGTATAAAATAGATACTCCTTTTGCGAAAGGCTACTTTAATGGAGAGATTTTGCATGTTGATACCGAGGCCAAAACGCGCCCGGCATCATTTTGGGCGGAAAACAGGCCGGTGCCGTTAACAGAACCTGAAATACACAACTTTCATAGGAGCGACAGCCTGTTTAAAATTGCTCAAACCCCAAAATACCGCGACTCGATCCAGCACAACAACAATACATTCAGTATTTTACCTTTTCTTCTGGACGGCTATACCGCCAGCTATAAAGATTATAAGGATACAATATTTATATATCCGCTGGCGCAAAGCATTTACTACAACACCGTTGAAGGATGGGGTTTTTACCTGAAGGGAATGTACTCAAAAACCTTTGCCGACAACAGTTCCTACAGCATAACGCCGGGAGTGCGCTATGGATTTTCGGATAAATTGTTTGATGCCAATATCCATACCGTGTACACCTATGACCAGGCCAACGCGGGAAAAATTTTCTTTGACATTGGCGATGACCTGCTTGATCTGAACAGCCTGGGTACCCGCTCACTTTACTTCAATACCTTAAGTACGCTGCTCAGCGAGCAGAATTTTGTAAAGTATTACCGTTCAAAATTTGTTGATGTGGGCTACCAGCGCGAATTGACAAGGGGTGTCTTATGGACTGCCAACCTGTCTTATGCCCAGCGCACGCAATTGTACAATACTTCCGATCAGCATATTATCACTTACAACGGCCTGGCTTATACCTCCAACAATCCCCTTGCGCCGATAACGGCGCCTGTTTATGATCATTCACTTTTGTTCCCGCAAAATGATGCAATGATCCTGAACACATCGCTGCGGTTTACGTTCGACCAGGAATACATTACCGAGCCCTCCGGCCGGGTTTATCTTCCGTCGCTGTACCCGGTAATAACGATTGATTATAGAAAAGGCATAAACGGCGTGTTTAATTCGACGTCAAACTTTGATTTTCTGGGGATAGATGTCAGGGACGATCGGATACCCATGGGTCTGTTCGGCCATTCAGCATTCGTGATCAGGGCCGGCGGTTTTTTAAACAAGCAAACCCTTTATTATACCGACTACAATCACTTTTACGGTAACGAGGGTACTACCTCTGACCCAACTTATGTAGGCGTTTTTCATTTCCTGCCCTTTTATACCTTCAGCACCAGCGAGCCCTTCATCGAGGTCCATTACCAGCACAATTTTGCCGGCGCCATATTGGATAATATCCCTTTGATCAGAAATTTTAAGCTGGAGGAAGTTGTCGGCGCCAATTACCTCACCTACAGCTCGCATCCAAATTACTCTGAATTTTATTTTGGGTTGAAACGGCTTAGCTATGGAGCCGATTATGGTGTGTCGTACCTCGGCAACCGGCGCTACCTGAAAGGTTTCAGGATATTTATCGGGTTAAAGTAGAGGCGTTATAACTTTTCTATTTCCTCAATAGACAGTTTGGTGGTTTTTGCAATGAATTCATTCGATAAACCCTCTTTCTTAAGCTCACCCGCAATATTTAGTGCCTCTTCATGTCTGGCTTTTTCCGCAGCTTCCTCTTTTGCAAACTCAATCGAATTTTCAAAATCCCACCTTGATTTTAAATTTGAATCGTACATTGCTTTTTCCTCCTTCGTTAAATTACTTACTTCTGCAATTTTAAATTTTTTTTGGAAAACCCTCTTATTTAAAACAGCAGGCACCTTGTCTAAATGGCTCATGTGCTTCAGGATATAAAACCAGCGGTCTAAATCCGTTTTCAATTCCGCGTCCGTTTTCACAAATTTAGGCAATTCTAAAAACTTATAACCCAATTTATTGTAAAAAATTTCGCCTGTATCCGTGTTTGTGAGGCGAACATCGTGCAGGTAATGATCTGATATATCGTGTTTAAAATTAAATTCAAGTATGGCTATCAAGTAAACTTCTTTGAGTTCAATATTCCAATGGCTTTCTCCTTTTGGCAATTGTTCGTTTATGGGGCGGGAAGTATAAAAAACCGCCCGGTCACTAAAGTTGCGTTGTTCGGCCCGTTGCATTTCTATGATGAACTGCTCACCGTTTGCGCCTGTGCAAAGCAGGTCGAAAAATATCTTTTTAAATTTCCCGTTATCCCCGGCGTGCTCCGTGGAGTTATATGTAATATCCGCAATTTCCTTCTCGCCTTTAAATAACTGGTTCAAAAAATCAATCAAAATATCTTTATTAGGCTCACTGCCAAATAAGTGTTTAAAGCCAAAATCGCTTAAAGGATCGATAAAACGGCCGGGGTTAGGTTGCATGGGTCTTAGTTGGAATGAAGTCCGAAAGTAAGGAATTTATTTTAGCGGTTACAGGCTAAAGTCCGGAGATCGATTAGAAATTGAGACCATTGATTGGAGATTAACTTTTTCTAATCAATCAGTTGCTGCAACGATGCTCACTTATTCAACCAAAATTCCTATCTTTGCCCGCTCATTTAACACCGTTTGCAGCGGTATCAATGAATTATGGCAAAGTATAATACACTACTGTTCTATTGTTATTCAACAATAGCAGATGCGGAGCAATTTGCGACCGATCATTTAAAATTCTGTAAAGATTTAGGGCTTACCGGCCGCATTATCGTGGCTGAAGAAGGTTTGAACGGCACCGTTTCAGGTCCTGCGGGAGCTTGTAAAACCTATATGGACACGCTGCATGCCGACGCCCGGTTTGCAGCTATCGACTTTAAAGTGGACGAGGTGGATGAACCATCTTTCATTAAAATGCATGTACGGTATAAGTCGGAAATTGTGCATTCGGGCTTGCGAGATCCACATATAATAGATCCGCAGAAACAAACCGGCAAGCACCTGGAGCCCAAAGATTTTTTGGCGATGAAGGACGATGAAGATGTGGTGATCCTGGATGTGCGCTCAAATTATGAGCACAATTTGGGCAAATTTAAAAATGCGGTCACGCTGGATATTGAAAATTTCCGTGATTTCCCGGCGAAAATCAATGAGCTGGCCAAATACAAGGACAAAAAGATATTAACCTATTGCACCGGCGGCATTAAATGTGAAAAGGCTTCAGCTTTATTGTTGCACGAGGGCTTTAAAAATGTTTACCAGTTGCATGGCGGTATCATCAAATATGGCAAAGAAGCCGGCGGGGAAGATTTTGAAGGCAAGTGTTATGTGTTTGATAACCGGCTTTCGGTTGACGTAAACAGCGTTAACCCGGTGGTGGTATCCACCTGTTTTAACTGTGGTAAAACTACAGCTAAGATGATCAACTGCGCCAATCCTGAATGCAATGAGCATTTTACCCAGTGCGACGAATGCGGCGAAAAATTGGATGGCTGCTGCAGCCCCGCCTGCCAGGCGCACCCGCGTAAACGGGAGTATGATGGTACCGGATACTATGTTAAAGTGCCGCAACTGGTCAATACTTCAAAGCGAATAAAAATAATGACTGAATAATCCCTGGGTAGAGACGCGATGCATCGCGTCTCTACGAAAATGTCATTTCGATACGTTATTTTCGCAGAGATGCAATAATTTGCATCTCTTTTTGTTTTTGCGCCAATGTGTAAACTTCGCCTTTTTGCTTTTGTCGTTTTGTCGTTCTGGCTGCTAGCGGCGAAGGGCGCCGATATTAAAAGTATCGGCGTGCCTTATGTGCAAAATTATACCAAGGCGCAATACCAGTCGGGTAACCAAAATTGGAGCGTTACGCGGGACGAGCATGGCATTATGTATTTTGGTAATGCGGAGGGTTTGCTGGCTTTTGATGGCAAATACTGGCAATTGTACCGCATGCCTAATGGGCTCATCGTACGCTCGGTGGCTGCCGATGGCAAGGGGAAAATATATGCAGGCGGTTTTGGCGAGTTTGGTTACTGGCAAAAGGATAAGCTTGGTTTTTTGAAATATAACTCCCTTATCCCGCTGGTAAGGAAAACCTATTTGCCCAATGAGGAGATTTGGAAAATTTATGTCGACGGCGACCGGGTAATCTTCCAATCGTTCGGGGCGATATTTATTTATTCGGGCGGAAAGGTTAGCGTCATCCGCGCGCCGAAGCCTTATCTTTTCCTGTTCAAGGTTGGCCGCAGGTACTTTGTGGAGCAGGTAGGTGCGGGGTTGTTTGAACTAAAGGGCAATAAACTCGAATACATTAACGGCAGCCTGGCGCCGTGCAGTTCCGGCGTACTATCAGTATTGCCATTTCAGCATAACAAATATCTTATCGGTACGGGCAGCAATGGCTTGTTTATTTATGATGGCAAGCAAATAACCCCATGGAACAACCAGGCAAATGATTTCCTGAAAACTTACCAGCTGAACAATGGCGCTGTGATACCGGGTAAATACTTCGCCTACGGCACTATTCTGAATGGCATTGTGATCATTGATACTACAGGAAAGGTAGTTCAGCACATCAATAAATCAAGCGGGATGCAAAATAATACCGTGCTGAGCCTGTTTACCGACCCTGAGCAAAACTTATGGGCCGGACTTGATAACGGCATCGACCGTATCGAGGTAAATTCCCCGCTTTATTTTTACTTCGATAAAACGGGGCGCTTTGGTACGGTTTATTCAAGCATCATTTTCAACAATAAAATATACCTGGGCACTAACCAGGGCCTTTTTTATAGCGACTGGCTGCCCGGCGGGAACAACCAACTGCTGCAAAGTTTTGATTTTAAGCTGATACCCGGTTCGCAGGGGCAGGTTTGGGACCTTTCGCTGATTGACGGGCGCCTGCTGTGCGGGCATAACGAGGGTACCTTCCAGGTAAACGGCAGCAGCATCACCAAAATATCAGCTGTAAATGGCGGCTGGACGATAAAAAAGTTTAAAAATAATATGCTGATCCAGGGCACCTATACCGGGCTGGTGCTGTACCGCAAAGACGCGGCCGGAAACTGGGTTTTTGATCACAAAGTGGAGGTTTTTGGCGAACCGTCGCGCTATGTCGAAGAAGATAGCAAGGGACAAATATGGGTTGGGCATGCCTATAAGGGAATTTACAAGATCACGCTCAGCGACGACCTGAGCCATGTCGTCAGCCAAAAATATTACGACAAAAGCTCGGGTTTGCCGGATAGCTATAATGTCAATGTATTCAACCTGGATAACCGTATTGTTTTTTCTTCCGATTCGGGCTTTTGCATTTATGACGACATCAGCGATAGGTTCGAAAAATATACCCAGCTTAACAAAATGCTGGGCACCTTTGCGTCCTCAAATAAGATCATCAAAGCCATTGGCAAAAAATACTGGTTCATCAATCACGGGCGGGTTGCGCTGGCCGACCTTTCGGTGCCGGGCAAGCTAACCATCGACTCCAACCGGTTCAGCAGTTTGAATGGTCAGATGGTGCAGCATTACGAGAATATCAACCTGATCAACAATTCCATTTACCTCATCAGCATCGACGATGGTTTCGTGATATTGGATGACAACCAAACCATGCTGCCCGAGAAAATACAACTGCCCCCCGTGCTGATCAGGAAGCTGGAAGATATTACAGACAAGGTTTCCGTAATCAGCGAAAACACCGACAATGAGCTAGCCGACAATATTAAAATACCCTACTCGCAAAACGACATCAGGATTTCATATTCTTTACCCTACTACCGGCAGGCCAAAATAAAATTTCAGTATTACCTGGAGGGCTACTCGAGGGGATGGAGCGACTGGACTGCCCAAACGCAGCGGGAGTTTACAAATTTAAGCCAGGGGGCCTACAAATTCAGCGTACGGGCAAAGATCAATGACGAAAATTTGTCGCCGGTTACTGTTTTCAATTTTACGGTTTCACCCCCCTGGTATGCTACTACCACAGCCCGGGTTATTTATTTACTGCTGCTTATCGTTGCGGTATACGCATTCAGGTATTATTACCGGTTGAATTTGAAAAAGCACCAGGCCGAAATACAGGAAAAATTACAGCATGAGCAACGCGAATTCCTAAAACAGGAGGCCATTGCCAATGAGCAACAAATTGTGACTATTAAGAACGAACAATTGCAGGCCGACCTCGCCGGAAAAAGCCGCGAGCTGGCCAATTCGGCTATGAATCTGGTGTACAAAAATGAGCTGCTGCAAAAGATAAGCGAGGAACTTGCGCATTTAAAGGATGGTTCGGGCAAGCATTTGGCCGAAGACCAGCTGCGCCGCATTCAAAAGGTTATCAACGAAGGGATGAACGATGAACGCGACTGGAACATATTTGAACGGAGCTTTAATGAGGCGCATGAAAACTTCTTTAAAAAGCTAAAGGCCGGCCACCCCGACCTGGTACCCAACGACCTTAAGCTTTGCGCTTATCTGCGTATGAACATGAGCAGCAAGGAAATGGCATCACTTTTAAATATATCGCTGCGCGGCGTAGAGATACGGCGTTACCGTCTGCGTAAAAAGCTCAACCTGGAGCACGATAAAAACCTGACGGAGTTTTTGATAGAGCTGTAATGCTAATTTTATTTTTTAATTTTGTTTTATGGAAACACTAATCGTACATCCTAAAAGCCGAAAACAATTGGCAACCGTCGAAGCAATATTGAAGGCGCTGGATGTCTCTTTTAAAAAAGAAGAAGACACTTATAATCCTGAGTTTGTTGCCATGGTACTGGAAAGTTACAAACAGGCCAAAAAAGGAGAGGTAGTTACTATTAAGGATCCTAAAAATATATGGCCAAGTATTCTGTAGAAGTTCAAAAGGCGGCTCAAAAGCATTTGGAGATACATTATAAATCTGGCGATAAGGGTTCCATAAAAAGAATAAACCAGATATTTGAAGAATTATCTGAACATCCTGAAACAGGCATCGGGCAACCTGAAAGACTAAAATTTGGACTGTCTGGATTTTGGTCAAGACAAATCAATAAAAAGGATAGATTGATTTATATTATCGAGGACAATATTGTTACCGTTACTGTTATTTCCGCACTTGGACACTACGGCGACAAATAATCCTATCTTCCATATACTCCCCAGATCGTTGCTAAACAGTCTTTTAATGGATTAAATAAGTTGATCCTAAAATCTACCTTCACTTTCTCATCGCTACATAACACTACATCATTACCTCTCAAACGCGATTTCACGTGTAGTACCCCGCTATCCGGCAGTGTAGTATGTAATGAATACACTAACCGTTGTCAAATGGTTTAAAATCAAGTTATTGTAAAAAAATGAAAAACAACTTGAGAAAGTGTTTGTTAAGTGATGTATTAATGTAGAGGAATATTTTTTGTTAAAACTATATTATCTCCTCAACTTCGAACTGTACAAAACCAATTTTATTAAACTTCTTTCTTACTTTTTAATTAACCACTTATGAAGAGAATTTTTACGATCTCAGGGTTGGTGTTTTTATTTTCCTTTTTCACAACAATTGCGTTTGCACAAAATGTTACTGTAACAGGTAAGGTTTTGGACCAGGCCACCAGTGAATCGCTTATTGGCGTAAGCGTTAAAATAAAGGGAAGTACGCAAGGCACCCAAACCGATGTAAATGGCTCGTTTTCGATAAACGCTCCATCAACTGCAACTTTAGTATTTAGTTATATTGGGTACGCCCCCCAGGAAATTCCGCTGAACGGAAGGAGCGCTATCGATGTGCGTATGAATCCTTCGGCCAATGAACTAAGCCAGGTAGTCGTTATTGGCTACGGTACACAGAAGAAGATTGACAATACCGGCGCTGTAGCCAATGTTAAAGGCTCGGACGTCGCTAAAGAAGCCTCAACCAATGTTGTGAGCGCATTACAGGGCAAGGTTGCGGGTGTAGATGTTATTAACAATGGGCAGCCAGGTTCCGTTGGCCAGATCACTATCCGTGGTTTTGGTACGGTATATGGCAATACAACGCCTTTGTATGTTGTAGATGGGGTATGGTACAGCGATATCAGCTTCCTTAATGACAACGATATCGAAAGCATTACCGTTTTGAAGGATGCATCGAGCCTTGCTATATTTGGCGTACAGGCGGGCGCCGGCGCAATCATGATTACCACCAAAGCGGGCAGGAAAGGAAAACCGACCATAAATTACAATGCCTATGTTGGATGGCAGGCGGTTACTAACCAGGTGCAGATGGCTAATGGTACGCAATATGCCACAGCAATTAACGAACTGTATGCGGAAAACGCCATAACACCCCCTTTTAGTGCGAATCCTGCCGGTTATGGCACCGGAACTAACTGGTACGACCAGATATTGAGAAACGCCCTCGTTACCAATCACCAGATTTCATTAAACGGCGGCACCGATAAATATACATACAATTATTCCTTCGGATACCTTGACCAGGACGGCATTGTAAAAACCAACAATTATCAGCGCTATACCGTTCACCTTACCAATGATTGGCAGGTTGTGAAGACCGTTAAGGTCGGTGTAACCGCCAATATACTGTCGAGTCAATCGACGGATATCGACAACCAGATATTCCACCAGATGTACACGGCCGCCCCTATTGTTCCGGTTTTTTATAATACCGGCGCTTATGGCGATCCTGCTGATTACAGCATTGGCGGTGGTGCAAATTATAACCCGGAGGCGACGATCGACTTCTTCCACCAGAAATCAAAAAATAAAGAGCTTTCCGGCAATGTTTATGGCGAGTGGGAAATTATAAAAGGGCTTAAATTGAGAACCAGCTTTGGCGGACAGTTAGCACAGGCCGAAGCGAGGCATTACGAGCCAATCTATTTTGCAACGGGAGGTCAGCAAAGTACCACTTCGTCACTGGAT
>JABDHD010000016.1 GCA_013285685.1 Bacteroidota bacterium | reverse complement strand
ATAGGTAGTCGACTTTTTGAACGTGTAGAAATATTCCACTTCGCAACCTTTTTCAAGGCCGTTCAAAGCAAATATTTTGTAGGTATTGCCATCTTCTTCCTTAATATCCTTGATATCGTTTTTGTCGAGCTCGAGGATTTTGCCGTCGGCGAGTATACTGCGGGCCTTTACATCCACGATGTCGGAGTTCTCGCTTAAACCAAGATATATTTTATTAAATCCTTCAATCCCCCGGTCATCGTTAATGTGGACGATTTTGTGAATGGTGTAGTATTCGTCGATCTCGTCTTTTGAGGCGTCTGCGAACTCTATTCTTCTGGTATCCGAAATTACAACGGCTGCCTCTTTACTGTACTTGCTGTCGATAGCATGGATGGCCGGCTTATCAGCCCAGGTCTCTTTTTCAATATTGGGCGATTGCGCAAACAATTGCTGCGCCGATGCCAGGGCTACTACCAGGAAAAGCGTCTTTTTATTCATTATGTTCAATTTTTTGAAAGGCTTAAAGTTTCTTTATACAACGGGAAAAGGTTTTGAAGCACCTTGTTCCATGCTTCAAACTGATCGCTGGTGAGCATCAGGTGGTCATTATCAAACTGCTGCGTCAGGCTAACCCAGTTACCCTTTTGTTCATATTGCAGATCGAATCCAAATACAGCGTTATGATAGGTTTTGCCCGGCGGCAAATAGGTTAGCTTATAGCCATCAGGTATTTTTAGCATCGTAACGTACTTTCGATCAGAAACAAAGTTGTATTCAATGGGAATCTTTCTTTCGGGGTAGTCTATCCGCTCACCTTCAAAAAACCGGAAGAGGTTTAGGTTAAGGTAATAGTCGTTGCCAATGTTTTTGGCGTAATCGGGCAAACTGAAATCGCCGGACAGAATGATCTCGTTATTGGGCTGCTTTTTGTCGACGTAAAACGTGTCAAGGTGGAATTTGTTGGTGCCGCACAAACTCGTCTTTCATATCGTCGATCATATTTTTCTTGTCCCAGTACATCAGCTTGCCGTAAATGTCGCTCGCGTAATAGCCGGTGAGGGTTTTTTTGATCTTTCCCTTCAGGCCGTTGGGCGTTATCTCCAGCCAGGTGGTATCATTCACCGTGTTCCGGTCTTTTTCGATTACCGGCACTTTTAGTATTTTGTATTCCTTCTCGTTAATGGAGATCATGGCTTCTTTATCCTGTGTCATCGATGAAGGCATGCCGAAAACACAAGTGGGATCGGTACCATCAAGGAAGATATACTTGACATTGAGCAGTATGGTGCAGATCATGTGGTTGCTCACCAATGGCAAAGGCGTTTGGCTGAATTTGTACGGCATATCGCGCGTGCCTATCCAGGTAAAGTAGGCCTGCACGCCCGCATAGTTAAGCATCTCCGTAAGGATGCTGGCCATATCCTTGCAATCGCCAAAACGCCGGTTGCATACCAGCCCGGCATCGCGCGGCACAAAACCACCCATGCCGTCTTCAAAAGCCACGTATTTGATGTTGCCTTGTACCCAGGAGTAAATGCTCCTGGCTTTGCTTTCCAGCGAGGGAGCATTAACCGTCAGCGAGTCAACGATATGTTTAAGTTCGGGTGTTATCTGCGTGTTTACCGATTTAATATAGCTGTAGTTTAGCCGGTACAGGTCGTCGGCATTTGACAGGAAGGGCACTGTATTTCCCTTATCGTCTTTATAATTTTCGATATAAAAAATTACATGCGGCGAATACCAGGCAAATCCCGGGGCATCACGGTATGACTTGTCCCGCGGGCAATTTTTGTATTGAAACGTATAAATAAGATCACGATGTTTCTTTTCAACGCTAACGGTGATCTTGCTGGTGTCGAGGCCCATCAACTGGTATTTTATCGAGATATCTTTCGATACCGTTACCTTCAGCTCACTGTTGATCGCGGGTACGTTCGCTGAAAAGTAAAAGGGCGATAACAAGTGGGGGTCCTTGTTTACCCAGGATACATGGAGGTTGCCGATAGCGCCCGGCTCAACGGCGGGGAAGTTAAAAGTAGTTTGCTTTACGTCGTCATAAAAAACAAAGCTTTCCTTGTCGATGCTGGTTTTAAACTCGCTCACTTTTAATTTTTTATCGTCGGGTGTGCGGGTGTAGGCATCATAGGTTATGAGCTGTTGAAAATCGCTGTGCGAAAAACCGTATTGCCCCGAATAGGTATTTGCGGTACCCAGCACATATTCAATCTGCTGCGTTTCATCGCTCTCCACATAAGGCTGGTTATCTTTCAGACTTATATTATACGCGTATACGTGGTTCAGCATTACCGCCTTTTCGTTGGGGAAGGCTTTTTGTATCGAATCCAGGCTTTGCGCTTTAACCGTATTAAATGGAAGGGACATGCATAAAAACACCAACGCCACTAAGCAACACACTTTATTCATTTTTCACCGAAATAAGTTTACCGTAATTATAAATCATTGTCTTGATCAATTTACCATTTTTATCATAATATTTAACCGGGCCATTATTGACGCCGTTATCAAGGCTTATCTCTTTTTTTATCGTCCCGGTTTCGTAAAATTCTCTGCAAACGCCATCGGCATTGTCTGCCACGTAGTGATATTCCGATTTAGGCTTTCCGTTAGGGTAATATTCCGTCGATAAGCCCTGATAGTTGCCATAGGCCGAAGTGTCAACCGATCTTATCTGCCCGTTGGTGTAATACAACACATCACGCCCGTTGATGCTGCCATCGCTATAGGTGGTTTCTCTTGCGGGCTTTCCGTTCGGGAAATAACCCTTCATTACGCCGTTGAGATAGCCGAGAGTTATATCAGGCATCAGCTTCCCGTCCTTACCAAAATAGGAATAAGCTTTGGCATCGCCGGCCTCAAACGTAACCTGGTAGATCTGCGTGCCATCCGGGTCGTACTTTTTACTAACGCCGTTAAGCTCGCCGTCTTTATATTCCCCAACATAATCCTTCCCGCCAGCAGGAAAGTAGAATGTTTTTTCGCCGTTAAGCTCGCCGTTGGTATACGGCGCGGTTTCAGACAGGGTTCCGTCTTCCTCGTAATATTTCCACACGCCCGCGCGGTTGCCACGCTGGTACCGGCCTTCCGAATATTTTTGTCCGCCGTAAAAATAGCTTACATAAGTACTGTCCTCAAAACCTTTATTGTAAAAGTAGCTGGCATCGATACTGCCGTCGAAATAGTAGGTTTTATAGGCTCCGTTAAAATCACCGTTCACGTAATCCCCTTCCGTCATCTTTTGCTTGTTCGGGTAATACAACACATATTTGCCCGATCCTTTAGGAAACGAATCAACCGCCATAATATTTCCTCCATCGTCAAATTGTGTCAGGTTATCCAGCCAGCCTCTTTTGTATTTTTCCTCTAATGTTTTCCGGCCTTTCGGATTGTATTCTTCTTTAAAGCCGTCCAGGTCGCCGTTCAGGTAATATTCCTTCGTGGTCAGTCTGCCCCGCTCGTCATAAAATAACCATTCGCCCTGGAAATCGCCGGCTTGCGCCCATCCTTCCGATTCCGGCTTGCCGTTTATATAAAAAGTGGTGACATAACCATCTTCTTTACCGTCGGTCATATTCACCTCGGATTTCTTTTGACCATTGGGAAAAAACTCGACTGAAAGGCCATTAAGCTCGTTATCTTTATAATTATTGATCTGCTCAATTTTTCCGGATGGATAAAACACGGTATCCGGGCCGCTTAAATCCCCCTTTTTATCGTAATAAGTATGGGATCTTCTAACGCCGGATAACGAAAAGTTGATCACACTCGTAACGTCATCGATCATAGCTGAATTGCTCAAGGCTGCCCCGTTGCGATCGAAATAGGCTGCCGATTTAATAGCGCCCTCATCATAAATGTATTTGTAAAACAGCTTGCCGTCCTTATAGTAATAATCGGCTTCGCCGTCGTTTTTTCCTTTTTTAACGGTATAGGTGCATGACAGCTGGCCATTATCAAAATACTCCTGGTGAAGGCCGTCCTCCTTATCGTTAGCGTAATTCAATTTTTCCTTTAATTTGCCGTTTTTGTAATAAAATTTCCATTCACCGGTCATTTTATCGTTGCTTACCAAGCCCTCAGCGGACGGGTTGCCGCTTTCGTAATAACCCTTGTAAATTCCCTCGCCCTTGCCATTTGCATAAGGCTCAACGTCTTTTACCGGGCCGCTTTTATAATATTCGCGCGATTCGCCATTTTGCACCCCGTTGGTGTAATTGGCCACTGATGATAAATTGCCGTTAGCATAGTATCCTTTTGCTTCACCCTCTTTTTTATCCAGCTCGTAATTGATGACTGATTTTACGTTGCCCGCATAAAAATATATCGTGGCCACGCCGTCCAGCTTGCCGGCTGAATAGGTTTCGTGTAATGACGGGTTGCCGTTCGCAAAATAGTCTTCCTGCAGGCCATCCAGCTTTCCTGATTTGTAATGCTCCCTGCCTTTTAGTTTGCCGTTGTTGAAATAGAAAAGCCATTCGCCATCGCGGTCGCCGGCAGCGTTGTAATCGCCTGAGCCCTGCAGGTTGCCGGCTGGGTAAAAAAGGAGCCAGTGACCCATCAACGTTTTACCATTGTTTGTTAGTGCGCCCTTACCGGCGAGTACGCCGTTTTCGAAGTAGTATATTTCCTTAACTGTGTCCCTTCTCTGATAGTAAAGCTCCCGGGTGGCGCGCAGTTGGTTGAAATAAACGCCGGCAGCACTGACGAATGCATCCAGGGGTTTTTTATTCTTCTTCACAAAATCCTGCACAACCGGGATATTAACATTTGAGAAAATGTGGTACACAAAAAGTTCAAATTGACTTTTGTTGCTGAACACCTGCCGATAATAGGGCAGGTAGTACTGAATCCAGAAATCGTTATTGGTATCGCTGTATTCCAATTTTTCAAACACTGCCTGTATCTGCCTTGCCATTGGGTCGTCCAATGAAACAACAGATTTATAGGCAGGGTCGAGCGCAATTTTTGAAAGGACAATATCCTCAACCGCCTGGTAGTTTGCATCGGGGTTGATTGTTCGCTTATTTTTTAAGTCCATCACCTCGTCGGTGGCGCGCGATATCTCATTCAAATAGCGGATGGATTTTGACCAATACTTGCCTTCGGGGCTCATCAGTAAATAACCCATAAAACTTAGGTATGCCGGTATTATCTTGCCCTGGTTCAATGCGGCCATGCCCAGCCAATAATGGGCACTGTACATGTAGGGGTTGATGAGCAAGGCTTTTTGAAACCATGTTTCGGCCTCGGCCCAGCGCTGTTCCCCGGTAAAGGCTATTCCTTTATTAAAATAAAGCAGTGCGTACGCCGGGTATTTGGCAATGGCCTGGTCAAATACCTGCCGGGCTTTGCCGTATTGCTTCAAATCCATCAGCGAGTTGCCATAGGTGTTATAAATGTCAGGCTCCCATTCCCGCTGTTCCTTCAACGCCAGGCCTTCAACGCAGTATTTTACCGCCTGGTTATACTGGCTGTCTGCCTCGCAACTTATCGCCTTTTCATAAAGCGACCAAACATAGTTGGTGTCGCTGCGGTTGATCTTATTGAGTTCAAGGGCCTGCCTGTATTTGCCCGAATCATAAAGCGCGGCGCATTGTTTGATCACCTCACCTGAATTTACCAACTCTTTTTTTTGCGCAGAAGAAAGTTTAGGATACAACACCACCAACAGCAGCAGCAGTTTCAAATATTTCATTTACCCGGGTTCAATAGTTTTTATGACAGGTGAATATACTTTTTTTTATTAATAAATTGCTAATTCGAAAGCCAAAAGTCTTAAGTCGAAGGTCAGGCTCATCTTTTTACTTTAAGGCTTAAGACTTTCGACTTTAAACTAAACATCCGCAAGTTCAATCCAAACAGGCCCGTGATCGCTTGATTTTTCCCAGCCCCGCACATTCCTGTCAACACCGCCCGCCTTAAGCCGGTCAACCAGGTTTGGGCTCAACAGAAAATGGTCTATGCGCAAACCAGCGTTACGCCCGTAAGCATCGCGGAAAAAGTCCCAAAACGTATAGATCACCTCATCGGGGTGAAGCTTGCGAATGGCGTCCGTCCACCCCTGGTCGATCAGTTTTTTGAATGCGGCGCGGGTTTCGGGGCGGAACAAGGCGTCGTTTACCCAGCGTTCGGGCTTATAGGCATCAAGTTCGGTGGGCATTACATTAAAATCCCCCGTAATTACCGTCGGCATACCTGATGCCAGCAGCTCGGCGGCATGCAGCGCGAGGCGGTCAAACCATTTAAGCTTATAATCAAACTTAGGGCCGGGCGCGGGGTTGCCGTTCGGCAAATACAGGCAGCCGATGGTAATGTTATTTACCACTGCTTCGATGTACCGGCTGTGCTCGTCTTCCGGATCGCCCGGAAGGACACGCCTAACTTCAGCTATATCACCTATCCGTGACAGGATAGCCACGCCGTTCCAGCTTTTTTGGCCGTGCCATATCGCCTGGTAACCTGCTTCATTTATGGCAGCTTCGGGAAAGTTTTCCTGAATGGCCTTCAATTCCTGCAGGCAAACTACATCGGGTTGGGTTTCGGCAAGCCAGCGCTGCAAAATGTGCATGCGAGCATTGATACTGTTTACGTTATAAGTTGCAATTCTCATGTCCTGGTGGATTGGATGACCAAATATAATGGGAAAAACAGGATGATAGTTAATTTAATGAGCTTAAAATAGCGGTACGTGTTTAGCGATTGATAACTGCCAAATATGGAGTTCTATTTAGTTGGTAATGTGAGCGTTATGATAGCTCCCCTCTCGAGAGGGGGTGCGCTGGCATTGCGTTGTGGCGGGACTGCCTGCCGGCAGGCAGGGGTGTGTTAACCGACATATCCAATAACACACCCCTCCACCCCTCTCAAGAGGAAAATCGCACTGCCCTCCGCTTTTTGGCAACCCTCTTTTCTTTTTTTTATTCGCTAAACACGTACAAATAGCGTGTCTGCCTCAAAAAACTTTATCCATGTAAACCAGGTGGCCGTCTTTATCAAACCCTTGTATTACTACCCTGTACCGCTTTGTTTTGCCGTTTGCGTAAAACTGCAGCTTCGCATTTCCGCGCTCATCAGTTTGAAGGTCATGCGACCAAAACAGGGTTGTGCGAAAACCAAGGGCGGGCTTTTGCCCTTTGCCGCCATCGGTGCCGGGCGAAAATTCACGCGGCACGCTGTAGCCATTAAAAGTGTATTGATCTAATATATCTGTCTTGACATTGTAATAGTTAAAAGCATTGCGGTCATCTTCGGCATTTTTAGTATAAACCATTATGGCCCCTATAAAACCACCCTGCAGCGGTGCGAACCAAACAGGCGGCGGTACAAAGCGTACCAGGGCCACGTCGGTCATAGGCAAGTGGTCTACGGCAGATTCATCTACACGCACCTCATCTATATAAAAGTAAGGTTTGTCACCGACAGGGGTTGGCGGCAGAGAGACGGATTTTGATGGGGCGGCCGTCCCCCCCATCCGTTCGTTTTGACCGTGGTAAAGCCAAATTATGCCGCCTGCGCCCTGGCGTATGGCGGTCAGCCCGGGGAACCTGCCGGTTATGTAATCTAATACGCTTTGATTTGACAGGCTGCCTCCATCAAGAACATCAAGGGTCTGTGCATTGTCTGAATCGTACAGTTTCACGTGGCTTTTCAATAGCTTTTCCAGCTGGGTGGTTTTATTTTGTTTGATATCCACGGTCTTTAGCATGATACCATTATTCATGGCAATCGACGCTGCTCCCAACGCGATGCTGTCCACAAAAGCGGGGTTAATCCCGGCATCCAGCATCGTTATGTTTGGTGTTTTGGCTGGTAAAGTGCGCACGGTATCGATATTTTCGTTAAAGAAAGTGATGTCGACATTTTGTTTCCGGTTTTTTAAATTGACCGCTTCATAATACACCTCCGCGTCGCCGGGGGCATTAATGTTATCCAGTTTAAATATACCGGTACTGTCGGGCTCTACATAAGCCACCACCTTGCCGGAGTCGGCGGAGGCGATCATCATCTTGAGCTTCAGGTATTGCCCGGGTTGATATTTTTCAATTTTTCCGGCGATAAACTGAGATCGTTCCACCGCATATTTCAGCGCCGGGGTTTTGCCGGTGAGTACTTCATCCCATTTATAGTTCCGTGCGCTGCTCGTCAGCATCACCAGGTCGAGTTGCTGGCGAAGCGAGTCGCTGTTATTTTGAAAATAATAGCCGGGGTTGTGCAGGGATGCTTCAAGTTCAGTGCCCAATAAAAAGGATGAGCCAATATTTTCCGGGGCTGCCGGGCCCATATCGGCATCTGTAACGGCAACTGAAAAATTTCCCTGCACCGGCATACCGGCGCCGTCGGCCAGGCTGAGCCTGAAGGTGTTTTGGGCGCCGGGCCGGTAGGAAATGCTGTCGGCTTTCAAAGCGATTGACGGCATATCACCAGGTTCGATAAAAACAGATCGTTCGGCCACCAGGCTGCCGTTTTCATCAAAGGCGCCCAGGTGCAGTATCCCATTGGAAAAACTGCTCTTTTTTAAGGCGAAAACGTTTATCCCACGGCTCAGCTGCAAGGGGTAAGCAATAGCAGTGCCGTCGTCCTGCACCGCTTCAACCAGGATCGGCTGGTCAGCGCGCTGCTGTCCGATGAAGCTGATTAGCAGATCGATCTCACCGGGAGGGGCCGGATTGACCCGAAAACTCAGGCCCGCCCGCTCCACGTTTGGCAAGGGGACATTTTGTACGCTGTTATCAGGGAAATGAACCTGCGCCGAATACCTCCTGGCGGCATCAGCTTCCAGGTTAAAACTACCCATGCCGTCGTTTAATGTATTTATTTTGGCAACCGGTTTTTTTTGATCGTCGATGATATCACCATAAACCTTCACCGGGTCGCCATTGCCGTCGACCGCCTTAAAGGCGACGTTGCTGATCAGCCCGTCGATCAGTTTGCCACCCTCGGGAAAAAAGCCGATATGATAGCGCTGCGGCTTAGCAGCCGTAAGGTATGTCGGATCAATAGGCTGGCGCGCGTTTTGAATATAAACGGGCTGCCCGAAAATAGCGCTTTTGTCGAAATTCAGCATCCAGGCGGTAAATACCTGCAGCGTGTACCAGCCGCTTTGCAGCGAATCGGGCAGGTCAATATTGCCATAGGCGCTGCTGTTTTTTAGCGGCAGCTTGTCCTGCCTGATCAGCTTGCCATTCGCGTTGGATAAACGCACATACACCACCTTGCTGAGCTGCGAGGGTTTGCCATAAGCCATTGCATAGGCTTTGTACCAAATGGTTTGACCGGTCAGGTAAACATTTTGAGTAGCCTGTACGAATGCTTTTTCGTGCGGATAATTTTTAAACTGTGCCGCAAACGCCGTAGAAAATTTTTGTTGTGCCGAAGCCAACCCCGATTGTTCGCTTTGTGCAAGCGAAACAAGCGGCAACACTAAGCAATAAAAGAAGGCAATGCAGGCCGGTGATTTTTTCATTTGTTATTGAATAACGGTTTATAAATCTTACCTGAGCCGGATAATTGGTTTATCAATGCAAGTTAATGTTAATTTTTTGTATTTAAAGTATTTATAAGTTGTAATTCAAATTGCCGCTAATTGGGGCTAAAGCCCTTTAGCGCTGTGCTTAGAGCCCGTCCCTTAAAAGGGACGGCAATGAATAGGCCTTTTTACTTTCATTGCCGTCGGTTTTAACCGACGGATAAAAAAAATATCAAAGCAACGCATTGGCCAAATTCCGCAGGATGCGTAAGCTAAGCGAACAGATGAACCGCGACAATTTGAATTGGGGGATGTGGATAGTGACACAATATTGCCAGTAGTTTAAACCATAAGCAACCACATTAAGTTTTAATTATTTGATTATCAAATCTATATCAATAAATTGAAAATGCTAATTATGCAACATTTTATAAACTTTCTCAGGTGCACTGCGAGTCTGCCCGGACACTTTTCAGGGCCCAAAAGTTTTGAAAAAAGCCCCGAAGCTTCGCCCCGGGGCAACAGAAGTGGTCCAGGTAATAGTTTTGTTTAGTTAAAATCCAGGTCGCCTACATATACGGTACGCTGGGAATCCTTTTTCATCTGCAGCACAATCAGTTCTTTCTTTTCCTGCGGGGTGCCGTAATGGGTATACAATTCGGCCATGATGGTGGTTGGACCTGCAATGGTGGCCTGCCTGTCGCCAAAGTAATCGATCTCGACTTTGTAGGTACCTTTGATGGCGTTTTTTAGCAGGAACTGCTCCGGCCCGAAGCCCTGGGTCATATCGTGCGAGATGCGGCCGCCAATTTCGGTGCGGTTGTGCGAGTAGTAGCATTTTTCGCCGTTGGGATCGGTTACCCACAGATCGATATCGGTATTGTTCATGTTCCAGTTCATCACAATGCGTATATCTACCGGCATCGGCTCAATAATCGTTTTTGAAATTTTGGAAAGATCGAGCTTGCCTTTATTCATCGCAATGATGCGGTTGATCTCCGGCAGAAAAACTTCCTGTATGCCATTGTACAAACCATCGGCATCCGGCGAGTAGCTCCGGGTCATGGCCTCGTACAGCACATCCAGGGCTTTTTGGTGTTCGCCGGCGTCCTCAAGCGCCAGGCCATAATCCCGGAAGCTTTGCGGGTCGAGCGGGCGCAGTTCGGTAACTTTTTTAAAGGCATAAACTTCGTCTTCATAGTCGCCCAGTTGTTTTAGCTTGTAGCCCATCATTTTGTACAACTCGTAGCTGCCCAGGTCAAGCTCGGCCAGGTTGCTCAGGATGCGCAGGCCCAGTTCCTTGTCGCCCATTTTGATAAAGTAGCCGGCAACAGTATAGTAATAAACCGGGTTGCCGGTGTATTGGGGCCGCAAACCGAGGTACACCTGGTACCGCAGCGCCTTTTCTGCCTTGCCTATTGTTTTTAAATATTCGGTCTCCGCTTCGGTATAAGCAATATCGATAGCGCCATTTTGTGCCGGGCGGTTGGTATTTGGATGATCGCTGTCATCAGCGGTGCTGTCAGCATCGTTTGTGGCTTCTGTGGTATGAGAGCCGGTCACGTAGCCTTTTTTTGTAGTGATTACCATAACGCCATTTGATGCCTTGGAGCCGTAAATGGCGGCGGCAACTCCGCCCTTAAGGACTGTAACATCCTGGATATCGTTGGGGTTAATGCTATTGAGATAGGAATTGTCCTCGATGGGCACGCCATCCACCACCAAAAGGGCCTGGTTGTTGCCCGTAATTGACCGGTTGCCACGAAGTACAATACGTGTTGAAGGATTAACGCCGTTATTTGTCGTATTTACCTGCAGGCCCGAAACTTTACCCGCTAATGCAGTGGCGGCATTGGTTGATCCCGCCTGGGTGAGCGACTTGTTTTCCACTACGGCAGTTGCATAACCAAGCTGCCTGGCTTGTGTTTTTATACCCAAAGCGCCGGTAACTACCACTTCGCCCAATTGCTGGGTTTCGTTTAGCGATTTGTTGGTTGTTACTCCGGCCGCATTTCCGGTCACAACTGTAACGCCGGCCTCTTGCCCCTGCAGTAATTGGTCGGTTGAAGCTGCGGGCAATTTTTTGAGTTCATCCGCCTCTACGGTTGCGACGTCTGCAGTAATATCCTTTTTCCTTTGCGTTTGATAACCGGTTACCACTACTTCATTTAACGTGGTGCCCGAAGGCTGAAGGGACACCCTGATAACAGCGTGCCGCCCGATAGTGACCTGCTGTGTGGTAAACCCAATGTAGGATATGATGAAAATATTACCCCGGCCACCGCTAAGCTCAAAGTTTCCTGCGGAGTTGGTAATTGCGCCATTACCAGTTCCCTTTAGCCTTACAGATGCGCCTACAATCGGCAGGCCGTCATCACTGGCGGTCACGGTTCCCCTGATCATGGTTTGACCCGTTACCGGAACAACGGTATTCCCGGTTTGTGCTGGCGGAATTGCAGCGGTAGTTTTGGCAGGGTCAGCGATGGCTTTGCGATCATTATGCAACCATTGACTCAAAGTATTCATCATCTCTTCCGATTTGGTCAAATTTTCCCGTTTCGCCGGCGGATTATCCGTCTCACGCTGCTTCATGATCGCATTATATTGGTCACGAAGCTCATCGGGCGGTTCAATTCCGTAGGTAATGTAGTCGTTCACACTTTCCAGTACGATGAGCGAAGTATTCCGGGTGATAATGCTGAACCTTTTGCCCAGCGACTCGATATCCTGCCGGTTGGCGTCATAATCAATGTCCAGCTCGCTGATCTTTTTCTGCGCCCAAAGTTTGGCCACATTTACATTTTCAACCGAATTCTGGCCGAGATTAAGCGTTATAGTTTTCTCCAAACTCACCTTGTTGCCATAGCCAAACTGCAGCGTTATAGTTTGATTGGGATTGCGTGTAATGCCCGCTACTGAAAAGGTGCGTCCAACAGTCACCGGCAGCGAAGGATAGTTTTCGTCCATGGCATCGCCTTTTATTCCCAAAAAACGCAGCGGCTGGCTGGTAAGGTTGGCCAGCGCTTTGTCGTTATTATCTGTAGCCAGGTCAATCAGTTCGCCTCCGGTTTTCAGCGCGATAAATTTCAGGTTGCTGTAATCAGCCAGGGATGATGAATTGATGCAATAAACTTGCCGGCCGTTAAACCTGAGCTGTTTATCGCCAAAAGTTTGATGACCGTCGCTCATCAGCAAAAATTCATCCGCCGGATAATTTGAAAGGTTAAGGCATCCGAAATTGGTTGCGCCATCATAGGTAACCGCGGCCAGGTCGTGTTTAAGCTGCTGCCAGTCGCCCCCGGTTAGTGTGTATTTTTTGGTGCTGATGACTGCATTGCTGAAAAGCACCAGGGTTATCTCCGCATTGTTTACCTTTTTAAAATAGGCATTAAGCAATGCATACTCTTTGGCCGTATCACGCGCCGCGCCGCTTAACGAGGCGTCCCATAATAAACTGATCGAATGCGGCAAAAGCTTATCCTTTACCTGCGGATGCAAAATAGTATTAACAAAATAATAATACTTGTTGCCTTGTTCCTGCAGCATCACTTCGCTGGCATCATTGGGTTTGGGGATGCTGAACGAAAGGGAATGCCCCGGTACATAGTTATCCCTGCTAATGACGGCCGAATACGTATTTTGACGATGGTCGAACCGCAGGTTATCGGGGTTTGACCCATCGGAAACCGGGGCCGCTTCGCTTTGGATAACCGATGCCGTGAGTGAAAATTTTTGTACCGTGTCCTTTAAGTTGAGGGGCAGGTTAAACTTAAGATCGCCGTTATCGGCAAGCGGTATCTCCTCTTCATAGCCAATGATGACGGTGCGCGTACCATGCGGGTTGATTGGATAGATACGCGTGCGAAATGCATTTCCCTCTACCTTTTCCAATAAGCCCGGGTCGATTCGCCGGCGTTCCACTGCTTCAAATACCACGGTTCCTTTACCGCGGTCCACGGGGACGGCTTCGCGCATATGGCCATTGATATCAAGCGCATAACGGCTTATGCTTACGCCGTCCTTGAGGGGGAAAACCAGGGTGCCTTCCAAAATCCGCGAAGTGGAATTATAGAAAGTCATTTCCCAGGTAGTGCGGCTGATATTGCCGTAAATGGCAACATCAATTTTTAATTGCTGCAGGCTTACACCGTTATTGCTTTTACCGTCTACGGTAAGCTGCGGGGCCTGGGCGCCGGCAAATGATATTTGCAGGATAAGCAATATTATTGCCGCTAATGTGAGGTGGTTCGATCGTTTCATGGCTGCTTAGTTTCCCTATAGATGCAAGGGACGGCATCATTCCATAACTGATCCGGAAAAAAATTGGCACAGCCGTTAAATGTTTGGTTTTTACGATTATTTATCTACATTTATTTCAAATAACCTTCGTCATGAAAAAAATTGCCCTTATCGCTATCCTGGCGCTCTGTAGTTTAAACCTGCTTGCGCAATCAACCCAAACGGCTATTATTACCAAGGCCTATATTGACGGCAGCCCGGGAGACAGCTCTGCCGGCATCGGTGATATTATTGTCATCCATGTAAAAAACTGGAAAAGTGAGCCGGCGGCGCAGCAAAACGTTAAACAGCTGAGGCTTTATGTTAATTGCATGGAGATAGGAGGACCCGGGCCGATGGCCTGGTGCCAAATGGGCGATGACGCTGAGTTTAAATTTTTGCTGGAGCGAACCGCCGCCAACGACTCAGCGTGGAATGCCATCCTTGGCTACCCATTGTTTGGCGGTCAATTTTTTGATCTGCCGGTAGCCGTGAGTGTAGGTCAGCATGGGCAAAGCGGCTTGCCCACTAAAGTCAATGCTTTTGAATTTAAGCGGATATACCGTAGCTGGTTTTGGTTCTGCCTGGTCATATTGGCGATCTATTTCGGGGTGTTTTTTTACTATGCCATCACAACGCCCATGCTTCGCGACGCGCCTGCCGACCTTACGCCGCTCAATATCCCCGGCTTGGATGCAGGCAATGCCCCCTATAGTCTCGGCAAAGTGCAAATGGCCTTTTGGTTTTCTGTGGTGCTGTCGTCCTTCCTGTTTATATGGCTGATAACCGATAATTATGAGCTCATCACTTCGGGGACGCTTGTGCTGATTGGTATTGGCGCGGGCACAGCGCTGGGCGCCGTCAGCATAAATAATAGTAAGTCGACCGGGACTGTAAAACAAATACAGGATTTGCAGGCGCAGCAATCAGAACTTAATACGGCAAACGCTTTGCTCGCCGCCACAGCTGGACCGGAAGTGCCCGGAAAGATCGCTTATAATAAATTTTTATATGAGCAGCTAACGGGTAAAATTGCCAAACTGATCGATGGTCTGAGGTTAGGAAAAGACAGTTTTATTAATGACATCCTGACCGACGAGAATGGCGTCAGCTTCCACCGGTTGCAGATGGTGGCCTTTACGCTGGTGCTGGGGCTTGTTTTTATATACTCGGTTTGGGCCAATTTAACGATGCCCGATTTCTCGCCAACATTGCTAACCATGCAGGGCATAACCGCAGGAACTTACCTTGGCTTTAAAATCCCGGAAAAACAGAGCTGATCACCGGAAAAATCGCTTTTAAAATTTGAGGGGCGGTTTTTCGTGGCCGGCGGTTTAAAAAGCGGATGTTCACGTGTTCACGCGTGTCGAAAATGAACACTATGAACATTTGTGAACGCTTTATTGCATTGACAATAAGGATATTAAGTTTTTGCAAACACGCAAAAAAAGCACTTTTTTACAAATGACCGTTCATCGGTGAGCCCGGGATGAACACCAAAATGAACACTGTTGTGTCTGGATTTCCTGCCCGTACGGGCGCCCCTCGTGGATGCCCTGGTTTTTCCATGAACCACCCCGTCCGCAACAGACGCCATTGTCGTTAATCATTAAATATTATTTTGGACATTCTTTGTATTGGGTACATTCAGGGCGACCACAAGGGTCGCCCCTACGGGCGGGTACCCTTTTAAACCATTTCAAATGCTTACGAAACACCCTCAAACGCCTTCAAAACGGTTACGAAATGGGGGCAAACGAGATCGAAAAAAAATTTATAAGGGCAAAAAATGTTCATTTCTGTTCAAGGGATGAACATCATTTGGCCGCGTTTTCTGATTTTCTATTCCCTCAAAAATTCTTCAATCAGCGCTGCAGTTGCGACGGCAAAGATGCTGCCCTTCGCGCCGCTGCCAGCCTCACCGATCAGGAAGCCGTGGGTACCAGGGATAATTGCTAATTGTGCACCGGGGACTATCCTTGACATTTGCAAGGTGTGTGCCGGTACCACTACGTCTTTGTCGGATGACATAAATAATGCAGGTGCTTTGATGGAACGTAATTCATCATCAGGCCAGTCCTTAAAATTTTCCATGCGCTGCACATCTTTTTCAAACATCACCTGCAGCTTGTTTCTATCGGGTGTTACAGCCAGGAAATCGGCTTGCAATGGCGCCGGCATGTTAGCCAGGGTGGCGTGCGGAAAGCCATCGAAAAAGCCAGGTATAAAACCATCCCTGCGATAGGCGCCGGAGATAACAACTATTTTATTAACCATCTCCGGGTGGCGTATTGCTATTTGCATCGTAGTGCTCGCCCCATTGCTGAAGCCGAGGATGTTTGCTTTATCTATTTTAAGATATTTTAGCAGCCCAACTACATCATCGGCATCCTGGGTAAATGATTCGGGCGCGTTACGGTCACTGGTGCGGCCATGGGCCTGCAACTCAAGGGCGATGACCTTATTGTCATTGGACAGCAAGGGTAATAGTGTGCTGAAGGATGACTGTATAGTTGAGCCGCCGCCGTGGATAAGCACCAGCGGCATGTCGCCTTTACCATATATTTCGTAATACATGCTTATGCCGTTAACCGGGGCATGGCCCGATGTTGTTGGCTTTTCCATAGGAGTTGTTTTTTGTGCGTTTGCTAATGATAAATGTGTTATGAGCATTAAAAATACCGGCAAGAGGCGCGTCTGACCGGCGATTGCTGTGCGGGCCCCGCTCATTTTAATTTGCCTACATAAACGTCCAGCTTGGCAATGTTTTGCTCAAGCCCCTTATCAGCCTTATAGGTTTTTACGACATCGAGGAACACCTCCTTCGACTCAAAAAGCATATGCCACTTCAGCAGCGTTTGTTCGCCCAGATCTTCAAATTCAATAGTAGCCAGTATCCATGGATAGGTGACGTGTTCGTAAACGATCTTTTTGAGCGGCACAATCTCTTTGAATAAGCTTTTATTATCATAATCAGTGCCATCCGGGCCGTGCATCACCAGGTTCCACTCGCCGCCATGCTGCATATCCATTTTGCTGATGGTAGTGGTGAAACCATTAGGCCCCCACCAATTAGCAATATGTTCGGGGTTGGTCCAGGCTTCCCAAACCAGCTCTACCGGTGCATTCAGTTTTCTTGTTATAAGCAGTTCCCTGTCGCTGGTATCAGTCTTTTTTGTTTCCATATTTTTCTTTTTTGAGTTTTTCCAAATAAGTTTCCAATGCGTCCACTTTGGCTTCCCAATGCTGGCGATATTGATCAACCCAGGCCGACACCTCGCTAAGCTTATCGAGCTGGGCCTCGCAAAAATGGTCTCTGCCCTGTTTTTTAACAACTATCAGGCCGCAGTCGGCCAGTACTTTTAAATGCAGCGAAATAGCCTGCCGGGTAACATCGAAGTTTTCGGCAATGGCGTTAACATTTTGCGGCTGCGCTGCGATCATGCCGATGATCGAGCGCCGGGTGGGATCGGCTATGGCCTGGTATACATCGCGTCTGGCTATCATTATATGCAAGTAAGTGCTTGCAAATATATATGCAAGTATTTACTTGCGCAATTTTTTTTTGAAAATAATTTACAGACTGTTTAAAAACAAAGTAACCCATAAACGGTGCGCCAGAGCTATAGCACAATTTTGCCCGGAAACCGAAAAGTGGTGACACATTTTTTGTCAGTCGTAAGTTGCTGACTGTCATCGGTGTAGCAGGGTGTAGCGTGGTGTAGCATGTGTAGCGCTACACCTCCCGGTTGAAACAAATTATCTGTTGGTCAAAGAGCAGAGGTCGAGTTTTATAATGAAAAAGGTGAGATGATAAGTACCTTCACGAAATAGTTAACGCTACAGTTCAGATAGTTGGAAAGGGTGACTTACGAAGCATTCAAGGCAATTGCCGGATCATTCAAAAACGCAACCAATTGATCCACAGCCCTGGCCCGGTGACTAATATGGTTTTTTTGCTCCAGCGTCATCTCGCCAAAAGTTTTGTCGTAGCCATCAGGCTGGAAAACCGGGTCATAACCGAAGCCGCCAGTGCCGGCCCGTTCATGGCGAATAGTGCCTTCAACGGTCCCTTCAAAAAAGTGCTCTTCGTTATTCAAAATAAGCGAAATTACTGTACGGAAGCGGGCTTTGCGGTTCGCATTGCTGCCCAACTCCCTAAGCAATTTAGTCATATTGGCATCGTGATCGCCATATTTCCCGGAATAACGCGCCGAGTGCACGCCCGGCTCGCCGTTAAGCGCATCAACCTCCAGGCCGCTGTCGTCGGCAAAGCAGTTTATCTTATATTTCTGGTGTACATGATGGCTTTTGATGGAGGCATTATCGTGAAACGTTTGCCCGATCTCGGGTATATCATCGTAACAGCCAATATCGTCGAGACTCAATATTTTGAGGCGGTCTTTTATCTTCTCTGCAACTTCGTGCAGTTTATGGGCGTTATTGGTAGCAAAAACTAACTGTTGCATGGCTTAAAATAGTTTCATCGCTTCCCAAAATTCCTTTTTGTTTTGTACACTGTCCATCATCTCTTTAAAGCTAAAGGTGAACAAGGTGCGGATACTGCCCACCAGCTGGGGCTTGTTCTGGTAAACCGCACCCACGGCAGGAGGCAGGGCTTGGTTGCCGAGGATGAGCATTTTTTGCGGCTTAAAAAAATCGATGACCTGCTCAAATTGTGCTTCGGGGTAATTGGCCAGGTTAAAAATGGCTGTGTCGTCCAGCCCATAACCCAGTCGTTTCAGCGTGCTTTCAAGCGCGGTTAAATGAGCGTCGGACATAAAATCGCTCTCCCGGTAGTGTGTGATGACCAGGTATTGCTTTTTATGGCCCCCCAGGTACTTAAACACCAGTGCCGGCGTTTCTTCTACAATAACGGCTTCCACTACTGGCAACTCTTTTTTTTGGAGTGCCTTTTTGTCGGCAGGCAGCAGGTAAATATCGTCCTGTAAAATAAAACTGTATGCAAGCGGGTTTTCGACGTTCATAATGCAAATCTTTCCTGATTTATCTTCTGCCTAAATTGAATAGCGGCATGGCTATAAGGGATATTAAGGCTACTTTAACAAATTTTAACAAAAGTAGCTAAACAGTTTGACGCATTATGAGCATATTCGCACAATTATAGGTGTCCCCGATCAATAACAACCGATTAGGTCGCCATTATTCATAAATTTTACCGAAATTCGGCGTTTTTAGTGCTCCCGGGCGGAGCGGATTAATAGTAAAGATACATGAGAAAGATAGGGTTTGCCCTTTTGAGTTTAACGTTATGGCTATCAGCTGCTGCACAGGCGCAGCCCAAAGTGCATAACCTGGATAAAATTGCTGCTGTGGTAGGCGGAAGTATTATTTTGCAGTCGGATATTGAATTGAAATACGGAACCTACCTGGTTCAGGGCAATCCGCCTGATCCGTCGGTAAAGTGCCAGATCGCGCAGAGTTTTATCACCCAAAAGCTGCTGGCTGCACAGGCCGTCATTGACAGTATTTCGGTGACTGATGATGATGTGGATAACGATATTGACCGCAGAATGCGCGGCATGATACAACGGGCGGGCGGCCAGGACAGGCTGGAAACTTTTTTGGGCCGGTCGGTAATACAATATAAAGACGAGATACGCCCGGATATCAGGGAAGAGCTGGTGGCACAAAAAATGCAGCAAAAGATCACTGCCGACATCAATACCACTCCTGAAGATGTAAAACAATTTTTTAATAAGATACCCAAAGACAGCCTGCCCACTTTTAATAAAGAGGTTGAGGTTGGCGAGATACAATTCGACCCGCATTTAACTGAACCCGAAAAAGCGGCCTATAAACAAAAGGCGCAGGACCTGCTCGACAGGATAAAGAAAGGGGAAGATTTCGGCGCTCTGGCACGTCTCTACTCGCAGGACCCGGTATCGGCTATACAGGGCGGTGACCTTGGCTTTGCCGACCGCACCACCTATGTAAAGGAGTTTGCCGCATGGGCTTTCCGCCTGAAAGCTGGTGAATATTCGCCAGTTTTTGAAACGGATTTTGGCTTTCACTTCCTGCAAGTTATTGAGCGACGCGGCGAACAGGTGCACGTGCGCCATATACTCATTGTCCCGGCCACTACGCAGGCCAGCCTGGACCGGGCAAAGGCAAAAGCCGACAGCGTTTACGATTTCCTGGTAAAAAACAAAAAGATCGATTTTTCGACCGCGGCAAATTATTATTCGGATAATAAAGAAACCAAGTATAATGGCGGTATGCTGCTTAACGCCGACAATGTGGAAACACGTACTACTTTTATCCCAACAGACAAGCTCGACCCGCAGGTAGCGCTGATGACTGATACGATGAAAATTGGCAGCATTTCGAAACCAGTATTATTTACCGGGTCCGACGGCAAAAAGAGCTATAAAATTATTTATCTGAAATCGAGCACCAATGCCCATAAGGCCAGCCTCGAGCAGGATTATCCCAAGATAAAAGAGTACGCCACAAACGATAAGATCAACCGCAAACTGAGCGAATGGTTCGAGAAAAAGAGGAAGCAAACTTTTATTAAGATTGACCCCGAGTACCAGGGCTGCGTACAGATGAAAGGCTGGGCTACCCCGGTTGATAACACCGCTAACGCTGAAGTTAAACCTTAAAATATGCAACACCACTCGGAAGTAGAGGCTGCTGACGCTTTGGGAAAAATATACCGGCAAATAACTGCCGAAATTGGCAAGGTTATAATCGGGCAGGAGGAAGTGGTAAAATCTGTGCTGATCTCAATTTTCAGCAATGGCCATTGCTTGCTGGTGGGCGTGCCGGGCTTAGCTAAAACCCTGCTGGTGCAAACCGTTGCCCAGGTGCTCGACCTCGACTTTAAGCGGATACAATTTACCCCCGACCTAATGCCTTCGGACATTATCGGTTCGGAGATTTTGGGTGAGGACCGCAATTTTAAGTTTATCCCCGGCCCTGTATTTGCCAATATCATACTGGCTGATGAAATTAACCGTACGCCACCAAAAACACAGGCGGCCCTGCTTGAAGCCATGCAGGAAAAGGCGGTAACCGCTGCCGGCATTACCCACAAACTGGCGCAGCCCTTTTTTGTACTGGCTACCCAAAACCCGATAGAGCAGGAAGGCACCTACCCGCTGCCCGAAGCCCAGCTTGACCGTTTTATGTTTAACGTTGCGCTGGATTATCCTACTTTTAAAGAAGAATTGCAGGTGGTTAAAAACACGACCAGCACCCAAAAGCAGGAAGTAAACAAGTTGCTGAATGCCGAACAGATCATTTATTTTCAGCAACTGGTGCGTAACATCCCGGTAACGGATAATGTGCTTGAATATGCTGTGAGACTGGTAGCCAAAACCCGCCCCAACGGCGAAATGGCCGCGCCGCAGGTAAAACGCCTCATCAACTGGGGCGCGGGGCCACGCGCCTCGCAGTTCCTTATTTTAGGGGCCAAATGCCATGCGGTGATCAATGGCAAATACTCGCCGGATATTGAAGATGTGCAGGCGATTGCCAAACCGATATTAAGGCACCGCATCGTACGCAGTTACCATGCCGAAGCGGAGGGCTTATCGACAGATAATATTATCGAGCAGCTTTTCTGATTAATCCCAACTTAATCAACCGGAATGTTGATCTCATTCTCCCAAATCACTTTTCTGTCAAGATTTGTTTTAAAATTTGACACGGTAAACGCCTCATCCGGTTTTACCCGGCGTGAAAACACCTTCTTCCCGTTCACAAAAACAGTTAAATTTTTGCTGTAATCGACCATGTCACGGTTCAGCCTGATGCAAAACGCACTAACATCGCTGGTTTGGATATAAAAATCATTCCCCTGTCGTTTGGCTTTTACCGCGCCTGACCTGTGCGGATAATCAAAGGCCATTTCCTCACGATGAACGATTTTGTTAAAATCATTGGTATCCGGCCAATCGGTGATTTTAAAATTTGGGTCGGTTTGCCAGGCCGCTTTTTTTGAAAGGGTATCGAGTTTAGTTATGGTTATCCAGTCGGAGGTGCCATATTTCAGCTTATCCGTCTCAAAATATATTTCCTTTGGATAAGGATTGCGCACACGATTGGCCATATCTTCAAATATTTTAGCCATGGGCGTAAACGCTTCTTTCATGGAAGGAAACCAATGCGGATAGCCGACGTTCAATTGGGTGTGCCAGTTAACGCCAAGCGATTTTGCCAGGCTGTCGACGGTTTTTACCGCAGCGTAGGGATAGTAATAATCCTTATCGGTCGCAAAATTGTAAAAATGGCGGGTCATGCCATTTTGCAAAAAAGTGCCGCCGATGTACACACGGGGTTGGGTGTCCATGCCGTAAAACCCTGCATAAAGTGATGGTGATTTTACCAAATAGGTAAACACCCCTGTGGCGCCATTGGAATGGCCCAGCAATTCGACACGATTGTCGTCGATGTTTAAAAAAGCTTTCAGGTGCACTACAATGCGGTTTACCATGTCAAAGCCACTTTCGGTTGTCATCCAGTTGATGGTTTTGGTACCCATCGGGTATATAGTGATATAATTTTTTGTATAAAAGGGAATGTGTTCGCTGGTTGCGCGGTAAACATACCGGGAGCCGGCTGCATCGCCATAACCGATGTTATACTTCACTGCGCCGTGTAAAACCACCAAAGCCGGGGCCGGGACTGCCGGGTTATAATTATCGGGTAATTGCACGTAAAATGGCACATTGGTGGTATCTACGCGGATGTAAAGGGAAATGCCATTATTTTTTACGTACGGTTTGGGCGAGCGATAAACCAGGCGCTTTTTTACCCGTGCATAAAAATCGACGCCTTCGGGCAGGTCGTTCAATTGGGGCCTTACGTCCAGCGCGTTTTCAAACGACAGGAAGGCGGCCTTTACCGAGTCGAGGCTTCTCTTTTCCTTTGCGCGCTCTTGGTCTTCTCCAAGCTTCACTGCGGCAATCATTGTTTTCCAGCGGGTATCGTCTTTTAAAAAATCGAAATTTTTTTCCTTAAGAAGTTCCGCGCTAAAAAACGGGTTATTGTTAAGCGCATTGTTCTTTACGTAACGGTTTAGGGCTGCAATTGTCTTTTCTGTGTCCTTTGCCAGGGCCCAGGCGATAGCCACTCGGTAAGCCAGCCCGTTTGATTCAGGGTCGGCCTTGTCCAGGTATAGCTGGTAGTTTGCCGCCGCGCAGGGATAGTCCTTTAATTTCATGCATGAATCTGCCAAACCCATATAATTTATGTTTTGTGCTGAAAGACTAAACGGATACAGCAGGCAGCTTATGGATATTGATAAAAGCGCGAAGACGGAAAGGTTTCTTTTCATACCGGGAATGGGTGTTTGCACAAAACTGCCTACCAGGCGGCCATAAATGAAATGCGATTGACAAACACCTGATATTTGCTGATGAAGCGATTGTATCAAGTCAAAAGTCGAATAGCATTTTCTGACTTAAGACTTTCGACTAACCAGGCCGGCTTCGTCATTGAAATCAGTGCGTTCGTGTAATTCTGCGGCTGATATCGGTTAAAGCAGGTTATATTTAACCAATGAAACGTAAATACCTGGTTTGGCTGCACCTGACCGTATGGCTGCTGATACTGGCAAACTATATGTGGAACGCCATTTCTTTGCGGTTTTTCATGCATGACAAGCAGGCGCCATTAACCGTGGTGTTATTTGCGGAATATTTTTTTACTGAACTGCTTTACCTGGTTATTCCTATCCTTTGCTTTTATAGCGCTTACCTGCTGGTGGGGCCCGCGCTGCTGTTTAAAAACAAATGGTACCGGGCGATTATTTACACCGTGCTCACGATTGCGGCCGCCAGTGCCTGGCGATATTTTGCGGAATACCGGGTTTTGTTGCCTTACCTCGGTTTCGACAATTATGGTGGCCATCCCTGGGCAGCCAGCGACTATATTTCCAATGTTTTCTATTATTATTTCCCTAGCTATTTTGTTTATGGGCTGATGTACTTTTTTGTAGAAGGCTGGTACAAAACGCGGTTGAACCAGCAGGAATTGCTAAAGGAAAAAGCTGCAGCCGAGCTGGCTTTTTTGCGTTCGCAGCTCAACCCGCATTTTTTATTTAACAGTATTAATGATATTTACTCTTTAACCTGGCAAAAATCAGAACAGGCGCCGGCGGCCCTGTTAAAGCTATCCGAAATTTTGCGGTATATGCTGCGCGAAGATACAGACGGCCTTACCCCCTTGAGCAAGGAAGTGAACTATATTGAAAATGTAATAGACCTCCAACGGATCAGCGCCAAAGGCAGCGCTTTTATTAATTTCAGCGCGGAAGGGTTGATAGACGGTCAAAAGGTACCCTCGCTTATTTTTATTCCTTTTGTCGAAAATGCCTTTAAGCACGGGGTTTTAAATGATGCTGATCACCCGGTTCAAATATCGCTTTCGGCTACTCCTGAAGGCATTCATTTTTCGGCCTTCAATCAAAAAAACGACCATCAAAAGGACATTACCGGCGGGATCGGTCTCAATAATATAAAAAGGCGACTGGAGTTATTATATCCCGGAAGCCACGAACTAAGGATTGATGATAAAGATGATAGTTATCATGTAAACCTGATGCTGCAATTATGAAGAAACTAAAATGCCTCATCGTCGACGATAAACCGCTGGCTATCGATCTGCTTGCGGATTATGTGTCGAAGGTGTCTTTCCTCCAACTAACAGCCACCACCACCAACCCGCTGGACGGGCTTACCATCGTGCGGGAGCAAAACATCGACCTGGTCTTCCTCGATATCCAAATGCCGGAACTGAACGGTATTCAATTTATAAAAATAGCCGGTAAGCATTGCAGGGTCGTTCTTACTACTGCTTACAGTAAATACGCTCTTGATGGGTATGAACACGATGTGGTTGACTACCTGATGAAGCCTATATCCTTTGAACGTTTTTACCGCGCGGCTGAAAAAGCCTTCCAGTTGACCGGCACGGCGGAATCAAAAAATAATGCAGCTGAATTACTGCCAACCGAACCATCAACGGAATATCTGTTTATCAAAACGGAACACCGCATTCAAAAGATAAACTTAAACGAGATCCTGTACATTGAGGCCCTGCAGAACTATATCGCGGTAAATACTGCCGGGCAAAAGACTTTAAGCCTTGTGACGATGAAAAAGATGGAAGATCAATTGCCGAAGAATGATTTTGCAAGGGTGCATAAATCGTTCATCGTTGGGCTGAGGCATATAAGTTCAATTGAACGGAGCCGGATATTTATTGGCGATGCGATTATTCCCGTGGGAGATAATTACAGGGATAGTTTTTATGAGCTGATCGATAACAAGTAGAAACAGCATTCGAAAATTATCGGCGGTGCAACCAAATAACGCGGCGATAAAATCCTCCTGCCCACCTAACCCGGGGCGCATAAATGTTTTTTGCAGCATGCTTGCAAGCGTGCATGGTGTGATTTGTATGAACACTTGAACAACGCGGTTCGAAGCCACGGGGGGTATAGGACGATATATAAACTTTGAAAGCGATTGGTAAGGGTTGAAACAGGACAGACGCATTAAAATAGCTTTAGGCTTATTTGTCATGTAAAGCTTAGATTTTTAACCACATAAGGGCGCAAAGATTTCGCAAAGATCACAAAGCTAAGCACTTTGCGACCTTCGCGGTTTTCTCTTTGAGTCCTTTGCGGTTAAGATTATACATCATAAAAGTAAAAGGTAATTTATTCAGGATAATTCTATTCAAAATAATTTTTAATGAGTCTGCCCTGAGGGTTGAATAGAAATTAACCATTATTATAGAACAATACGATATATTTGCGCGCTATTTGGTGTACGCTTTAATAATAATTTTTAATGACCATTATTCTGATTTTCTTCCTGGCCCACTGGTTTTTATCGCTGTTTTTCCAGACATTTTTTTTGCACCGGTATGCATCCCACAAAATGTTTAAAATGAATAAATTTTGGGATCGCACTTTTTACTTTTGTACCTTCCTTTTCCAGGGTTCTTCTTTTTTAAACCCGCGCGCTTATGCCATTATGCACCGGATGCATCATGCCTATAGTGATACCGAAAAAGATCCGCATTCCCCATATTTTATCAAAGATGTTTGGGGCCTGATGATCAAAACAAAAAACATCTACCTGGATTACCGCAAGTTTAAACTGGAGCCGGAACCCGAGTTTCGCGACCGCTATCCTACCTGGAACGGATTCGATACTTTTGCAGACGCCTGGCCAACACGATTTTTTTTCATTGCTTTTTATATCGCTTTTTATATCGTTTTTGCGCCTTACTGGTGGCTTTACCTGCTGCTGCCCATACATTTCCTGATGGGCCCAATTCATGGGGCCATCGTTAACTGGTGCGGGCATAAATATGGTTATGCTAACTATGATAATGGCGACCACAGCAAGAATATGCTGCCGCTCGACTTTTTTATGCTGGGTGAGCTTTTTCAAAACAATCATCACCAAAAGCCGAATGATGTAAACTTCGCCAAAAAATGGTTTGAGGTTGACCCTTCATACGCCGTTATCAAATTGATGCATTGGCTGCGTATCATCAAACTGCGAAAAGCATGAACAATTTCATCCCTGCCTTAAAAATACTTTTCGGCTTGCTGTTTGTGTGGATGTGCTATACGTTTATCCACACCAGCGTCGAAAATAATTTATTTAAGCAGTGGGGGTTTTTATGGTCAATACCCTTGATCCGGCTAACGTTTTGGGATTTTTATACCAATGTTACGGTAATCTTTTTGTGGGTTTGCTACAAGGAAAATAAGTTGTCTACCAGGCTATTGTGGTTAATGCTGTTGCTAACTTCGGGGGGTGTTGCCAGCTGTGCTTACGTGCTTATCCAATTGTTCAAGCTGCACCCGGGGCAAGGGCTGAAAGAGTTTTTCGGTAAACAGAATGTATAATATTTCCATTTACGCATTGGCGGGCTATAGCCTGCTGGCGTGTTGCGTGATTATGTTTTTTGTTTGGTTGTGGTCATACCGGATCGGAAATGCCGGGGTGGTTGATATTTTCTGGTCGTACAACTTCCCGGTAATCGCCATCATTTTACTGTTGTTTGCTCCTGGCTTTGAAACCCGCAAACTGCTCATTTGCGGCATGGTTATTATAGCGGGCGGACGCCTGGGAACGCATCTGCTAATTAGGGTAACCAAACACCTGCGGCAGGAAGAGCCGCGTTATGCCCAGATACGCAAGGAATGGGGCGAAAAGGCAGAGGTAAAAATGGCTTTTTTCTTTCAAATGCAGGCATTGTCCAATATCTTGCTCGCAGTGCCATTTTTTGTTGTCACTTTAAATCCCACACCTCAGTTGAGCATATTCGAATACATTGGCACTGCAATGTGGATGATCAGCGTCATTGGCGAAGCCATTGCAGACGGACAACTCGCTACTTTTAAAAGAATCGCTGCCAATAAAGGCAAGGTTTGCGCTATTGGCCTCTGGGGCTATTCGCGCCATCCCAATTATTTTTTTGAATGGCTGATGTGGGTTTCTTACTTTGTATTTGCACTTGGTTCGCCGTACGGCTATATCGCTATCATCAGCCCGGCCATTATTTTATATTTGTTGCTGAAGGTAACCGGCATACCGATGACGGAAGAGCAATCCATCCGCTCAAGGGGTGATGCGTTTCGGGAGTATCAGAAAAGGGTAAGTGTGTTTGTGCCGTGGTTTAAAAAAGGGTAGCCATCATAGATATAGGAATAAAAGCGATAACAATTAGTTCTCTGCCAGCAAAAGCCGGGCCTCCGTATCCAGCTGCGGTAAATGATTCATAATGATATTCCAGATCACCACGTCGTCGACATTATCATACGAATGAATTACTTTATTGCGGAGGTCGACAATTTGGCGGGCGTAAGAAATAGATATTCCTGGATTCAACTTTAACAACTTGTTAACCGCTTCACCGATTATTGTAAGTTCTCGCTCAACCGCCCGGCGCGTGGTTTTATTTGACAAATACCTATTTAAAATGCGTTTACCGTTGAGATGTTCGTCAATTGATGCAATACATTGTATAATATCTTCCAGTAGCTTTTTTTCATCAAGGCTCATAGCACAGCTATTTTTTGGCTGTTTATTTTTTGCAGTAAATATGGATTAGATATCGTTTTTTCTGCCACGATATCAACATCACGTTTAAGTAAATCCTGCAACGCATACATCAACTGAAAGTAGTTGTCACCATAGGCTGTGTAATCGAGCGCCGAATCGAATGTTACCAAAAAATCCACATCGCTTTCTTCTGTCATTTCACCGGTGGCCGCGCTTCCAAACAGAAATGCGCGGGTAACTCCGAAGCGTGACATTAGCGCTCTTATTTCAGGTAAGTTTGATTTAACAACGGGGTTCATATTTCAAAGTTACGAATATTTAGGTTAAACATCTTGAATACGTCACCACCATTAAAAACCCAATATCTAAAACGACCGGGAGTAAATTTTCTTCATCGCAATAAAATTTCACCTCGAAAAATCTATCTTCATCCAAAAAACGTAATCTACCTAAAAATAAAACAAACAGGCTTCCGCCTAACCTGCCTACATGTGGTACGACAAACTGATTGAACAAAACAAAGTTCCCGATTTTTTGCTTCGGAAAGGCATTCGCAAACTATTAAAGCAGCGGCTGGCCGACGAAAACAAAGGAGACGTTGAAGCACAGCAGGAATACCTGATGAATTTGATCGGCCTTTTGAAGTCTTCGCCAATTGCTGTAAACACCACCGATGCCAACCAGCAGCATTACGAAGTGCCCACCAAATTTTACCAGTATTGCCTGGGGAAAAACCTGAAATATTCCAGCTGTTATTTTAGAGACGGTGTTACCAGCCTTGATCAGGCGGAAGATGATATGCTGGAGCTTACCTGCCGTCGCGCCGAGCTGGCAAATGGCCAGCAAGTGCTGGAGCTGGGCTGCGGCTGGGGTTCCTTATCGCTTTATATGGCGCTTAAATTTCCGGAAAGCGACTTTAAAGTTGTGTCCAACTCGCGTACGCAAAAGCTTTATATTGACGAACATGCAAAGCTAAGGGGCATCAGCAATTTGACGGTAATTACTGCCGACATGAATACGTTTGTGATCGACGAACAGTTCGACCGCGTTGTTTCAGTGGAGATGTTTGAACACATGCGCAACTACCAGCGGCTGATGAATAAGGTGGCCTCATTTTTAAACCCGGACGGCAAGCTGTTCATCCATATTTTTACGCACAAGGAATATGCCTACCTGTTTGAAGTGAAGGACGACACCGACTGGATGAGCAAATATTTTTTCACCGGCGGTATTATGCCCAGTGACGACCTGCTATTTTACTTTAACGACGACCTGGCAGTTGAAAAACACTGGCACGTAAACGGCATGCATTACGGCAAAACGGCTGAAGCCTGGCTAAGCAATATGGATAGCCATAAAGCTGAAATTATGCCTTTATTTGAGGAAACTTATGGTAAAGATGAGGCGCTGAAATGGTGGGTTTACTGGCGCCTGTTTTACATGGCCTGCGCCGAATTATGGAATTTCAACGAAGGCAATGAATGGATAGTGAGCCATTATTTGTTTCATAAGGGACTATCAAATTAAAAAAAGACGCAAAGTATTGCGTCTCTACCAAAAAATATGATCAGATTTTACATCCTTTTAATTTTCTTCCTAATATCCTTTCTGGCCATTTTTAAAGCGCCCGAGTATCATTTGTGGTTGCTGGCTATCGCGGTTACGGAGTTCCCGCTTGTGTTTTTCAGTATTACTTTATTGCTAACCCTTACCGGTTTTTGGGCAGGCAAATACCAACTGGCGGGAACGATTTTGGGGGCGATAACGATGGTCATCTTTTTATCGCCAATTGTTAGGGCATACTGGGTGGCGAAGGCGGTAAAACAAGATATGTTTGCGTCGCTGCATGAAGTAAACGGCAAAAGTACGGTTGTGGCTTATCCTTCGGATCAGCGCGCACCATTCAGCTTTTTCAATTTGCTTTCAAAACAAGACACTATCCCGTACCGCACGTTTACTTACGTAAACTACAAAAATGCGGCCTTGAAGCTGGATTTTTACCCGGCGCAAGATAACGGCGCAGATGTGATTTTACCGAGGCCTTGTGTAATTGTTGTTCATGGTGGCTCATGGGCCGGGGGCGATAGCAAGCAACTGCCTGAATTAAACAGTTACCTGGCGTGGAAAGGTTACAACGTAGCCGCCATAAACTACCGGCTGGCGCCCAAATGGAAAACCCCGGCCCCGGTAGAGGACCTGCAGGCTGCCATTGCTTATTTAAAGGAGAACGCCGATCAACTGCACATTGATACCCGTAACTTTGTTCTGCTCGGCCGTTCGGCGGGCGCACAAATCGCGTTACTTGCTGCCTATACCATGCATGACCTTGCTGTAAAGGGCGTGATCGATTTTTATGGACCGGCGGATATGGTTTGGGGATATTCCGTACCTTCCAGTCCCTTGATCATGGATTCGCGGAAAGTCATGATTGATTATATTGGCGGGACTTACAGCGACGAGCCGCAGGAATATTTTAATTGTTCGCCGGTGGAGTTCGTCACTAAAAGTTCGGTGCCCACTTTGATGATCCACGGCATGAATGATGTTTTGGTTTCGCCCGAGCATTGTCGCCGGCTGATCAAAAAGCTAAAACAAAACGGCGTAAAATATTATTGGCTGCAACTACCATGGGCCACCCACGGGTTTGATTATAATTTGAATGGTCCCGGCGGGCAACTTTCAACGTATGCTGTGGAGACGTTTATTAATACCGTAACCGAATAAAATGCTAAAGACCGCCATCATAGGAACAGGGATCGCAGGCATGGGATGCGCCCATTTTTTGCAGCTGCATACCGATCTGACCATTTACGAACAAAACGACTACGTGGGCGGCCACACCAATACCATAACAGTTGACGAGGGTGACAAGCCTGTCTATATCGACACCGGCTTTATGGTTTTCAACTATAAAACCTATCCCAACCTTTGCAAGCTTTTTGACGAAATAAAAGCGCCCGTTAAAAAAACGGATATGTCGTTCAGCGTGCAGCACCTGCCCAGCGGTTTGGAATACAGCGGATCGAGCGTTAACCACCTGTTTGCCCAGCGCAAAAACATTTTCAACCTGAAGTTTATTAAAATGCTGAAACAAATCGGCAGGTTTAATAAGGAAAGTGTTAAAATTCTCGACGACCCGAAATATGCCAACTATTCGATCGGGCAATACATCAAAGAATTTGGCTATGGTGAAGAAATGCTTTGGAAATACCTGGTGCCGATGAGCTCGGCGGTATGGTCGACCCCAATGGGGCAAATGCTGGATTTCCCGGCGACGACGCTTATCAGGTTCTTTTTGAACCACGGATTTTTAGGACTCGATACACAGCACCAGTGGTATACTTTGATAAACGGCAGCCAGTCATATCGCGAAAAATTGATTGAACCTTTTAAGGATCGTATCAACGTTAACCGCAAAGCGGTAAAAGTAAGCCGGGACAACGGGAAAGCTATCGTACATGCCGCTGACGGCTCAATAGAAACGTTCGACAGGGCGATCATCGCCGCCCATGGCGACCAGGCGTTGGCGATGCTGGATAATCCCACCGGCGAGGAACAACGGCTGCTCTCCAACTTTAAATATCAATACAACAAAGCTGTTCTGCATACCGATTGCAGCATTATGCCCAAAACCAAATTGGCCTGGGCCAGCTGGAATTATCGCATAAAAGATGAAAATGGAAAGCTAAACCCAAGCACCATTTACTGGATGAACCGCCTGCAGCAGGTATCGGATAAAAGAGATTATTTCGTGTCGATCAACCCGCATAATGACCTTGACGAGAAAAAGATCATAAAGGAAATTGACTATGAGCATCCGCTTTTCGATGTGCCGGCGATAAATGCCCAGGCCGAACTGCATAAACTAAATGAAGCCGGGCCAATCTATTTTTGCGGGAGCTATTTTAAATACGGGTTTCATGAGGATGCTTTTGCGAGTGCGGTGGGGTTGTGCTCGCACATGTTAGGCACACAGGACTATGTCCTGTGTTGACAGATAACGTCCTTTCAGGACTCAAAAAGCCATGGGGTAGCCCTGAAAGGGCGCTACCTATCTGCGATGGGTGTAGCCCATCGCCACAAATGCACCTTGGTTTAATCTAACATATCCAATATTTCGTACATTCACACATAGCAAAGCCCAATGAATTCCTGCCTCTATAAAGCCAAAGTAATGCATCACCGGCTGGCGCCCAAGCAGCACAGCTTTCATTACAATGTCTTTATGTTTTATTTAGACCTGGATGAAATTGACAGCCTGGGAAAACGGCTAAAATTCATGAGCCGAAACCGCTTCAACCTTTTTAATTTTCGGGATAAAGATCATCTGCAATTGCCCAGGGAAAATCCCGACTCTTCCAAAAATATCCGCCAACATCTAACAGACTATCTTGAAACCAACAGCATAAACATAGGCAAGGGCCGTATTATGTTGCTAACCAATCTGTGTACCCTTGGTTACCAGTTTAACCCGGTGTCATTTTACTTTTGTTATGACGAGGCCGATGAGCCGGTTTGTTCGGTAGTAGAAGTTTGCAATACCTTCCGCGAGATGAAACCTTATTTTTTAGGCGGGGATGTGATGAGCAACGGTCATTTCAAACTCAATACCACCAAGTACTTTTACGTGTCGCCGTTTGTTGAAATGGATACCAATTTTGATTTCGACCTGGAGATCCCGGACGATAAATTGAAAATAAAAATTGACGACTACGACAAGGATGGTAAGCGATTTTTTATCAGCACATTGAATGGTGAGCGAAAACCCTTGAAGGATTCAACATTGCTGTTGTATTTTTTTAGTTTTCCGCTCATCACCTTAAAAGTGATAGGGCTAATTCATTGGCAGGCATTAAAGCTATGGCTTAAAAAGATACCTTATCACAAAAAAGGCGATGGTCTGCCCTTACAAAAAGAAGTTTACCGGCCATATAATTAATCCGAAACTTTGTATCTTGACAAAACTTTTGACCATTTAATTTACGTAAATACCGGCAAACAATAGTCGCAACCGCATAAACCCATGGCCAATACACTCACAATTGCTAAAAAAAGCAGCTTTTATCGGGATGTTGTTTTAAAATTCCTGTCCAAAATGGATAAGGGCAGGCTTTACATAACCAATTGCGACGGTGAGCAAATAACCATCGGCACCGGCGAGGGTAATATTTCGGCCAGCATTGTAGTAAACAGCGATGAATTTTACAAGCGCTGCATCCTTTTTGGCGATATTGGTTTTGGAGAGGCTTATGTGGAAGGTTTGTGGGATACCGACAACATCACCAACGTGGTGAAATGGTTTTTGCACAATGTCGAAAACTCGCCCGGCCTCTCCGGCAGCAAAGTGCAGGCCGCGTCACTCAATCTTTTAAAATTATACAACAAGCTGGTCCATTTCAAAAGGGCCAATACCGTCGAAGGATCAAAGAAAAATATTTCAAAACATTACGACCTGAACAATGATTTCTTCGCCAGCTTCCTCGATCCAACCATGACCTATAGCAGCGCCTATTTTTTTCGCGACGGGTTAAGCCTGCAGGAAGCCCAATTAGCCAAATATGAACGCCTGTGCCGCCAGTTGCATTTGAAACCGACCGACCATGTGCTCGAGATCGGCAGCGGGTGGGGCGGAAATGCTATTTATATGGCAAAGACCTACGGCTGCAGGGTAACATCGCTCACTATATCCGAAGAACAGCATAAAATGGCTGTGGAGCGGGTAACCGCGGAAGGGTTGACCGACCGGGTCTCTATCCTGGTAAAAGACTATCGCGAAATGGAAGGCAAGTTTGACAAGATTGTATCCATTGAAATGCTGGAAGCGGTTGGGTACAAGTTCATGGATACCTATTTCACCAAATGCCACGATCTGCTTAAAAAAAGCGGCATCCTGGCGCTGCAGGTGATCACCTCGCCGGATTCGAGGTTCGACAGCCTGCGTAAGGGTGTCGACTGGATACAAAAGCATATTTTCCCCGGCTCGCTATTGCCGTCGGTTGGCGCAATCAATTCATCAGTTAACCGGACCGGGGACCTTACTATGGTCGATCTGAAAGACATCGGCCTGGACTATGCCAAAACCTTAAAACTTTGGTTTGACGCTTTCAATGCAAATCTCTCAAAAGTAAAATCCCTGGGGTTCGACGATGCCTTTATCCGCAAATGGAATTATTACCTCTGCTATTGTGAAGCCGCGTTCGCGATGCGGAATATCAATGTGATGCAGTTGGTTTATGTAAGGCCGAATAACACGTTAAGATAGTTTGCAGTTTTCAGTGTGCAGTTGGCAGTAAAAAAAGACGAACTGCCCACAGTCTACTGCCCACTGCCTACTGCAAACTGCCAACCTTCTCCCTGAACCTGGAAAAAAACAGCATGGCCAGCAGGCAAAGTACACAGCCGCAGGCCCCGCTCAGGCGCAGGCCGAAATCATTCCCGGGATCTTTACCAAAAATCGTCAGATAGGCAAACAGGCCCAGGCCTAAAGTCTGCGCTAACTTTACAAACAGAAACTTCACGGCAAAAAACATTCCTTCGCGATTTTCGCCGGTTGCGCGGGTTTCGTTTTCAGCAATTTCGGCCAAAATAGCATTTGGCAGGATGCCCAGTGCGGCCAGGGGGAAAGTTGCCATTATGGCTAAAGTGAAAGCTTGCGCCTTTGGCGAAAAAGGAAATTTTCCGAGAAAATAGACCATTACAAAAATGATGCTGAGGACGGCAAAGGCGGTTAATACCAGCGGTTTTTTACCGATGCGTTTGGTCAAATAGTTGATCAGGGGGTAAAACAGCAGCGAGCCCAAAACCATCACGATCATCAGTACAACCCCAATGGATTCGTCAAGCCGCAAAAGCGATTTAACAAAAAACAACAAGCCGCTGGATATAATGGTTAAGGCCATGTAATACGAAAAGTCGGATACCAGGTAGTAGATAAAATTACGCTGCCTGAACGTTTTGCGGATGGATTGCCACATCGGCAGGTGCACAGGCTGTTTCGCGACAATATACTTGCGTTCATCTATCGCCAAAACCGGTATAAGCATGGTTAAACCGCCAATTACCGCCAGCCCCCACACGCTGTACTGCACGGCGGAATCCCTGCTGGCTATGTGCAGGTATTTCTGCAACCAATCTGCATAGTTGTTTACGGCAGAGCTTAATATGATGCCTATCACAAAACCTACTTGCTGAAATGAAGACAGCTTCACCTTTTCTTCGCTGGTTTCAGTCAGTTCGGGAAGCAAGGCATTGTACGGGATAACATAAGCCGTTGTGGAAATATAAAAAGCGGCGAGCATGATCATCAGCCACCATACGTTTGGCAGGCTTTCGCCGAGGTGCATGGGCAAAAAAGTAAGACAGCAGAAAACCATAGCGGGCAGGATAGCCCATTTCATGAACGGGATACGCCGTCCTTTGGGATTTTTGCTTTTGTCGGTTAAGGAGGCAATATAAGGGTCGATAAAAGCATCGAGCAACCTCCCCGAAGGGGTGATGACCGAGCGAATGTTTAACACGCCCAGGATCAGAAATTGCGGGATCAGCGATACCAGGCCCGAGCCTTTCGGCGGCAGGTAAAAATAAAGCAGCATCACGGTGATCACATTTACCATGATGCTCCAGCCGATCATCCCGCAGGCATAAGACACTTGTTTTTTGAACGGCAGCTTTTCGATGGGCATATTGAATGACACGAATTTCACGAATTAGGACGAATTTCACGAATTAGATTAGCGCAATTCGTCTAATTCGTGAAATTAGTGTGTCTATGATAAATTAATGGTCACTTTGATAAATAGAAATGCCACAACAACATCGTGGCAATGGTACGATAGGGTTTCCACGCAAGTGAAATCTCCAGCAATTGTTCTTTGGTTGTATCTGGCGGTAGTTTTTTTACCCGTTTCATGGCATTCACGGCCGCAAGGTCGCCGATGGGGAAAACATCGGCATGCTGTAAAACAAACATCAGGTAAACATCGGTTGTCCAGTGGCCGATGCCTTTTAGTGCCGTTAGTTTCGCCCTTATATCGGCATCTTCCATATCCTCCAGTTCGGCAAGGTTTAGCTGCCCGCTTACGAGCGCTTGTGCAAGGTGCCGCAAGTAGATTGTCTTTTGCCGGCTTACATAACAGGCGCGCATTTCTTCGTCGGTAAGCAGGAGCAGGCGGTCGGGAGTAAGTTCGGTGAGCCGCTCCCTCAATTTATTTAAGGCGGATAATGCCGAAGCAAGCGAAACCTGCTGCTCGAGGATGATATGTACAAGTGTTTCAAAGGTATTTGGGCGCGACCAGAAGGGCGGGTAGCCGTGAGCGTTGATGATGGCTGCAAGGTCAGCATCTGTCGCGGCTAATTGATCACAGATGGGATGGTAGGTGGATTGGGTGAATTTGGATATCATTGCTTAAATTTACGCATTAGGTCGATCTGATTAAGTTTTATATAAGATTTCGGGACATTTGTTAAATGAGAGGTTAATTCGTCATGAGTAAAAAGTTAATCGTTCAGGGGAAAGAAATTGCTCTTTCCAGAATTAATGATAATGATTACATAAGCCTATCAGACATGGCTAAAGACTTTGGCGGTGCCGACCAAATAAAAAACTGGATTAGGACCAGAAACACAATTGAATACTTGGCGCGTGGGAGGCAATGAATAATGTTAATTTTAACATGGTGGGATTTCACCATGTTGGAATGGAATATAATTGTTTGTTATATTTGTAATAAGTTTGATCTAAGAACATGAAACAGATAACCATTAGTGTGCCGGAAAACAAGTTTCCGTTTTTTATGAAACTGATGCGCTCCTTAAATTTTGTAAAGGTGGTAGAGCCTGCACAATCTTTGGAAGATCAGTTAACGCCCGGTCAAAAAAAAACGTGGGAAAATATCAAACAAGGTTTTGTTGAATTGAAGTTACATGAAGAGGGAAAACTAGAATTCCGGCCGGTAGAAGACCTTATTAATGAACTTTAAGATAAGCGCTTCCCCAACATTCGACAGGGAATTAAAACACCTTTCAAAAAAGTATCCATCCATTAAATCCGACTTGATCGATTTTTCAAAAAGTTTGCGTGAAAACCCATTTCAGGGAGACAGACTCGCACGGGATTGTTATAAAGTACGTATGAAAATCACTTCAAAGGGAAAAGGAAAATCCGGTGGTTCGCGGGTGATAACATGCGTTAAAGTTGTGAATGAGCAGATTAAATTACTGACGATTTACGACAAATCAGAACAAGAGACCATTTCCGATGCGTTTTTGACCCAACTTCTCGGTGAAAGCGGCCTAATTTGACAATAGGAACGACTGACCTCGCATTTTGTTTTGCCCCTTTACGTCCCCGCTGCTAAAGATATTAGGATTTAGCATTTACTTTTCTGACTTTTACTTCATGAACAACCTGCCGCCACTGGCCGAGCGTATGCGCCCCAAAACATTGGACGATTATGTCGGCCAGAAGCATTTGGTTGGCCCGGGTGCTGTATTGCGTAAGGCTATCGAATCGGGTAATTTGCCCTCGATGATCTTTTGGGGGCCGCCGGGCGTGGGGAAAACTACGCTGGCTTATATCATTTCACAACAGCTCGACAGGCCGTTCTTTTCCTTAAGCGCCATCAACTCTGGCGTTAAGGATGTGCGCGAAGTGATCGAGAAGGCTTCCTTGCTCAAGAAAGGCGGGCAGACGCTTCCGGTTTTATTCATCGACGAGATACATCGTTTTTCCAAATCACAGCAGGACTCACTGCTTGGCGCCGTTGAGCGGGGAATTGTTACGCTAATCGGCGCTACTACCGAAAATCCGTCCTTCGAAGTAATCTCGGCTTTGCTTTCGCGTTGCCAGGTTTATATTCTTCAGCCTTTGTCAGAAGACGACCTGGTAAACCTGCTGAACAAGGCGATGAAGGAGGATGAACTGATCCGCACCAAAAACATCGTCATCAAAGAGAATGAAGCCTTGCTGCGCCTTTCCGGCGGCGATGCCCGCAAGTTGCTGAATATTTTTGAGCTGCTGGTAAATGCCTTCACTGGTAAAAAGATCATTATTACCAACGATGCCGTTTTGGAGCATGTGCAGCAAAATATGGCGCTTTACGATAAAGCAGGCGAGCAGCATTACGATATCATTTCGGCTTTTATCAAATCGATGCGCGGCAGCGACCCGAACGGTGCGGTTTACTGGCTTGCGCGAATGATCACCGGCGGTGAGGACCCGCTGTTTATCGCCCGTCGGATGCTGATCCTGGCTTCGGAGGATATCGGCAACGCCAATCCCAACGCGCTGCTGCTGGCGCAAAGCTGTTTCCAGGCGGTAAATGTGATCGGTATGCCCGAGTCGCAGCTGATCTTGTCGCAAACAGCTATCTACCTGGCGACATCAGCCAAAAGCAACTCCGCAACTACCGCCATCGGCGCCGCCATGAGCCTGGTGCAGCAAACCGGCGATCTGCCTGTGCCATTGCACCTGCGCAACGCGCCAACCAAACTGATGAAAAACCTGGGCTATGGCAAGGATTATAAATACGCCCATAGCTTTGAGGGAAACTTTACCGATCTCGACTTCCTGCCCGATGCGATAAAAGGCACAAAAATTTACGAACCGGGCAACAACGCAAAAGAGTATGAAACCAAGGAGAGGTTAAAGAAACTTTGGGGAGATCGGTACAAGTATTAATACCATGCCTTCAATAAGCCCCGAAAAGAACAAAAAGGTATACATAAGGTATACACATTTCATAATTTTTATTGGCAAACAAGACTCATATGTCTGATAATCAGCTTGTTAAATATTAAAGAATTGCAGCCTTTGTTAACCTTTGCCCGATAATTTTTACTATCATTACGCCTTACAAAAAATAAATGACAGCAACTTTCCTCAGGCATGAATTAAAAGCTTTCTGGCGCTCAAAAAATACGGGAAAAAGCATTGCCGTACGTGTGGTGATGAGTTTGCTGATCCTTTACCTGTTAATTAACGTCCTGGTGCTGGGCTTCTTTCTGAATGAAATTTTATTGAAAATTTTCCCGCACGACGATGTTGTTATTTCATTTTGCGGCATCATCCTTTTATACTATTTGATGGACCTGTTTTTGCGGCTCCAATTGCAGGAATTGCCAACGCTGCGTGTTCAGCCTTATCTGCAGCTCCCGGTTAAACGGAATTCACTGGTGCGCTACCTGGCACTCACCTCGTTATTTTCTGCATTTAACTTGTGGCCATTTATACTGTTTGCACCATTTATCATAAAGATCATTGGGTCTGATTCAGGGTCCCTGGTCGGTTTGGCTTTTATCGTTTCAATTGCCGGGCTTACCGCGTTCAATAATTACCTCGCGCTCTATATCAAACGAAAATCGAACCTTAACGGCTGGATATTTTTGATCGTTGCTGCCGCGATAATATTAGCCGGCCTGGGCGATTTTTATTGGCATTTTTATTCCATTCGTAAAATATCTTATTTATTTTTCGGGCACCTCATCACTACGCCGGCGCTGGCATTAATACCTATCGGGCTTGGGGCGATCATGTATTACCTTAATTTTATCTATCTCAAGGGAAACCTTTACCTCGAGGAACTCGGCTCACGCAAAGCCGTAAAATACAAAAGCAGCACCGAATATCCCCTACTCAGCCGGTTTGGCAGCGTAGGCGACCTTGCCGCGAACGAGATAAAGTTGATATTGCGCAATAAACGCTCCCGGTCAGCACTCATCATGGGCCTGTTTTTTATGTTTTACGGGCTGATATTTTACACCAACGCACACTATGGCGAGGGCTGGAAAGTGTTCGTGGGCATGTTTATGACTGGTATTTTCATTATCAGCTACGGGCAGTTTATGTTTAGCTGGCAGGCCTCGCATTTTGACGGATTGCTGGTAAGCAAAATCAATTTTATCGACTTTTTAAAGGCCAAGTATTTATTGTTCACCATCATTTCAACGGGGTTTTTCCTTTTAACAACCCCATACGCTTATTTTGGCTGGCACGTACTGCTGGTTCATTTTATTATGTTTTTGTGGAACATCGGGGTGAACACCACCATGGTGCTGTTTTTTGCCAACCGCAATTACAAGCGTATCGATCTTTCAAAAGGCGCGGCATTTAACTGGGAAGGCGTTAGCGGCAACCAATGGATACTTTCGTTACCGCTGCTGATTACACCCTATATCATCTACGGCCCGCTCGCCCTGTTTGGCCATGCCGACATTGGCCTGGCGGTGCTGGGGATTACAGGGCTTATATTTGTGGCTACACGCAATTTTTGGATAAAGCAACTGCAGGCCGATTTTTATACAAAACGATACAAAATAGCCGAGGGCTTCAGGAACAAATAATATGATTGAAATTAAAAACCTAAAGAAAATTTACAGCGGGGTTGCCGTTGTAGATATACAGCACCTCGAAATAAAAAAGGGTGAAAGCGTTGGGCTGGTCGGCAATAACGGCGCCGGTAAAACTACTTTATTCCGCACCATGCTCGATCTGATCAGGCCTGAAAGCGGCGAAGTTTTATCGAAAGGTGAAAATGTAGCCGGGCACGAAAACTGGAAAAACTATACCGCCTCGTACCTGGACGAAGGCTTTTTGATCGACTATTTAACCCCGGAAGAATATTTTTACTTCATCGGCGGCCTGCACCAACTGAGCCACGCGCATGTGGATGACTTTTTAGCCGGCATGTCCGATTTTTTTAATGGCGAAATATTAAAAAAAGGCAAATACATCCGCGACCTTTCAAAGGGAAACCAATGTAAGGTGGGTGTTGTGTCATGCTTGCTGCAAAACCCGGAATTACTAATGCTGGACGAACCTTTTGCCAATATAGACCCCAGTACGCAGTTTCGCCTCAAAAGCCTGCTGAAAGAACTGAACAAGGACAAGGGCGTAACCACATTGATCTCCAGCCATGACCTTAACCACATTACCGATGTATGCGACCGCATTCTATTAATGGAAAAAGGCAAGATCATTAAAGATATTGCAACAAATTCGTCAACGCTGAATGAGCTGGAAGACTATTTTGGTGTGGGGCAAACCCTAAGCCCTCCGGTTAAGATTGATGGGGAAGAAAATCACTAAAGATCATTTTTAAGACAACCGGAACAGGGTTTAAAAAATGCCTTCCTGTTAATATATTTGGCCATGTATTTTATCAGGACGGCTACGCCGGATGATGTTGAAACCATCCGCAACATTGCCGAAACAACATGGTGGGCCACCTACGGCCCGATATTGGAAAAAGAGCAGCTGATTTTTATGCTCGACGAGATCTATTCTGCCCGCAAACTTGCTTCGCAGCTAACGCACCATACACAAACCTATCTTTTGCTGGTCGAAGGCGAAAAGCCGGTTGCTTTTGCCGCGTACTCGCCGCGGGAAGAAGACCCTGAAATTTACAAACTGCATAAATTGTACTGCCTGCCTGAAACGCAGGGGAAGGGCTATGGCAAAATACTGCTCAACGAAGTGATCAATAAAACGCTGGAAGCTGGCAAGCACACCCTCGACCTTAACGTAAACCGCTACAACAAGGCGAAATTTTTTTATGAAAAGCTTGGCTTTGAAGTTGCCTATGAAGAGGATGTCCCGATAGGGAAGTATTGGATGAATGATTTTGTGATGCGGAAAAAGCTTTAGATCAATTCCAAATGGCGCAATTATCTCAGGGCAAACGCATTAAAAATTATTTTGATAGAATTATCCTGAATAAATTATATTTTACTTTTATGATGTATAATCTTAACCGCAAAGGACTCAAAGAGAAAACCGCGAAGGTCACAAAGTGCTTAGCTTTGTGCTCTTTGCGAAATCTTTGCGGCCTTTGTGGTTAAAAATCTAAGCTTTACATGGCAAATAAGCCTAAAGCTATTTTTTAATGCGTCTGCCCTGGCAATAATCTTTCTTAAATTTTACGGTTCAAAACAAATTTATACCTTTGAAATAAATTTTTCAGAAACGCTATTTAATACAAATGAGCCAGGTGGCTCAGCAAATTGATAAAATATGAAACCGTTCATTTCCACAGCATTTTACGGATTTTTTAAGTATTTCTCATCCGTTTTTTTGATTGTGTCGCCATGGGTATTTAACCTGGTTGATGTTTCAAGCGCGGCGCTGCTTATCCCGATGTATTTCGGATGGCTGCAGCTGATCATGACTATTTTTGTGGATACCGAAGCAAGCCCGATCAGGCAATTTCCTATCCAGATGAATATGGTGGCCGATATGATAATGGGTTTCTTTTTGTTTGTTTCGCCGTTCCTTTACACTTTTTCTGACAGGGCGCACTGGCCGGAACTGCTGCTCGGCGGGATGCTGATGTTTTTGGCCCTGTTCACCAAAAAATCGCCGTTCCTTACAAAAGCACACCAGGCAGCGCCAGAGGGTCAGCTTAATTCGCTTGATTCAACCGAAGGCCGTCTGAATGTTTAAGATATTGCTTAAAGCACAATTGAAACTTACGAAGTCTTGAAGACTTCGTAAGTTTTTTTTATTTAAAGGTACCCCTTTAAACTGTCTTTCAGAAGCTCCAGCAGTTCCGCGTCGCCAAACTGATAGTCGTCTTCTATCTCCAAAACAACAATTTCTTTGTTGACCAGCGCCAACGGAAAGCGCTCATTAAGCAATTGTTTATGCCGACGTTCCATCACAAAAACAACGTCGGCCCAAAACAGCATCTTTTCATTTACCCTGATCCGGGCCTTTTCGCTTGTTCCCGCCGAACGCGCTTTATGAATCGGATTGTTTTTAAACAGTGCTTCGGCAGTAGGGCTGCGCCATTGATTTTTGCTGCAAACGAAAAGGAGATTGGACAATTGAAGAATATTATAGCTGTCGGCAAATATTGGTTTTGAGCCGCAATCTTATGCGCCCGATTAAAGACATCTTCGGCTTTTGACTTAAAACTAACCCCCGGTTATTGCTTTTTGCTGCATCCAGGCCTGGCTTTTAATCAGCCATTTGTCGTTAACCCGGCGCAGTACAAAGGTAAAGGCCCCTTTAACTGCAAAGCCCTGCTTCCCCGGCAAGGTGCCTGTATAGCTTACCGGCACAACAATATAACAATTATCGGTTGACAGCTGGTAAAGATTTATGGGTTCAATTACGCCCTTCAGTTTGCTCAGGCGATTTTCCTTACATGCCTTTTCCACAGCGTTTATCCATTGTACGCCGGCGGTCGGCCCATTCCACGAATAAGGCGCCTCGTCATCGGCAATTACGGCGTTCGGCGTATACAGATCGGCAACGGCAGCGATATCAAATGAATTTACGGCATTAATGGCCGCGGAAACCACGTCCATTACATCGGCAGGAGGAATGGTATCGAAAACCGGTATTTTAATTGACTTGAATGCTGCGTGCCGGCCAAAGCTGAATTCACTGGCATTTACAGGGGATATTTTGACGAATAGTATCGCTGCAAGAAAACTAAAAGCCAATAAAAAGCGGAAACGTTTCACCATAATCTTAAAATATGTCAAAAGGCCGTTGTCATTCAGCACGCAAAGGTAAATACTTAAACGTTTTAAAACCACAAAATAAAAAATCGGGAAAAAGGGTTTGGTTTTTACCTTTGCGGCATGGAAACGATTGCCTGGCATGATTTTGAAAAAGCAGAGCTCCGTGTCGGGACGATCATTGATGCGGCTGATTTTCCGGAGGCCCGGAAACCCGCCTATAAGCTAACCGTTGATTTTGGCCCGTTCGGCATAAAAAGATCAAGCGCGCAGGTAACCAAACATTATACTAAAGAACAATTGCCAGGAAGGCAGATCGTTGGCGTAATAAATTTTCCACCTAAGCAAGTCGCTAATTTCATGTCTGAGTTCCTGGTAACGGGTTTTGCCGATGAAAACGGGGATATTGTTTTGGCATCTGTTGACAAACCTGTCCCGAATGGGAGTAAACTGATATAATGAGGTACGTAAGTTTCGGCGACGAGCCCGCTGTTTCGCCCGATGAATTTTTTATGAATGAGGCTATTCGGGAAGCTAAACTTGCTTTGGCGGAAGATGAAATACCTATTGGCGCCATTGTGGTTTGCAAGGGAAGAATCATAGGCCGGGGACATAACCTTACCGAGCGTCTAAACGATGTTTCGGCCCATGCGGAAATGCAGGCGCTAACCGCCGCCGCTAATTTTATTGGCGGCAAGTACCTGCCCGAATGTACGCTTTATGTAACGATGGAACCCTGCGTAATGTGCGCCGGCGCCTGTTACTGGTTCCAGCTGGCGCGTATTGTTTTTGGCGCGTACGATACCAAACTGGGTTTTGGCCGGCTGAACCAAAAAATAACGCATCCCAAAACAGTGATCGCCGGGGGAATAATGGAAAATGAATGCGCCGGGTTGGTGCGGGAGTTTTTCAGGAGTAAGCGGAAGTAGTTCATTGGTTCACTGGTTCATTAGTTCATTAGTAAAAAGTTCGTGAACCTTTCGTCGAATTCGCTTATGCGGGTAACCCGCTAACCACCAATGAACCAATGAACCAGTGAACTAGTGAACTAAAATTTACATTTGCAAGAACAAAAATCATATTCAAGCATTTATATTTGTTACACACTTTCATTAAACTTAAAACTATTCGTTATGGCATTTACACTACCGGCGTTACCATACGCTACTGACGCATTGGAACCTACTATTGATAAAATGACCATGGAAATTCACCATGGCAAACATCACCAGGCTTATGTTACCAATTTAAATAAAGCGCTCGAAGGGAAGCCCGAAGCCGACTGGAGCATTGACGAGATTATCAAAAATATTTCAAAGTTCCCGATGCCGGTGCGCAACAATGGCGGCGGCCATTATAATCACAGCCTGTTCTGGACGGTTTTAGCTCCGGGCGGCGGCGGCGAACCGACAGGAGCCCTGGCCGATGCCATAAACGGCGCATTCGGCAACTTCGCCGACTTTAAAACCAAAATTAGCGATGCAGGCGCTACCCGCTTTGGCTCCGGCTGGGCATGGCTTATTGTTACCCCTGATAAGAAATTGGCCGTAACTTCAACCCCCAACCAGGATAACCCCCTGATGGACATCGCCGAAGTAAAGGGTACCCCCATTTTTGGTATTGACGTGTGGGAACATGCTTATTATCTGAAATATCAAAACCGCCGTCCTGAATATCTCGGCGCCATATGGAACGTGGTGAACTGGAACCACGTTGCGGAGTTGTATAGCAAAGCGTAAACCCCCTAACCCCCGCCAAATGGCGGGGGAACAATAGCGGTAACCAATTATCTAAACACCGGCGGGACTAGAAGTCCTGCCGTTTTAGTTTTTATATTCAATCAGTTTAATCAAAAAAATCAGATCAATCAACGGTTCAGACAATGAAAGCAATTGTTCTTGAAGCGGCCGACAAGCCGCTTGTATTAAAAGAAGTTGAAAAACCCACCGTAAAGCCGGGCGAAGTTTTGGTAAAGCTAAAGGCAGCGGCGTTAAACCGCCGGGATTATTGGATAACCATCGGCAAATATGCCGGGATAAAATATCCCATCGTTTTAGGCTCGGATGGCGCGGGCATCGTTTATGCAGTCGGGGATGAAAAAGACAATTATTTGTTAGACAATGAAGTGATCATTAACCCTGGCTACGGATGGGGCGATGACGAGCATTTCCAATCCGACGATTTTAAGATATTGGGTCTGCCGGATAATGGCACTTTTGCCGAATATGTGAAAGTAAGGGCCGACCAAATCTTCCCGAAACCTGCTCATTTGACCTGGGAACAGGCGGCAGCCATTCCGCTGGCGGGGCTAACCTCTTATCGGGCGCTTTTCGTTAAAGGAAAAGCAAAAAAAGGCGACAAAGTGCTCATCACAGGCGTGGGCAGCGGCACGGGGGCTTTTGCGTTACAATGGGCGGTAGCGGCGGGCTGCAAGGTTTTTGTTACTTCAGGATCGGGCGATAAGATAAATGCAGCCAGGCAGTTGGGCGCCTCGGCGGGTGTAAATTACCATGCGCAGGATTGGGCAGGGCAATTGCAGCACCTGGCAGGCGGCTTTGATGTGATTATAGACAGCGCGCTGGGCGATGGTTTTGCCAAACTGCCCGATCTTTGCAATCCCGGTGGGCGTATCGTGCTATTTGGCGGCACAGCCGGGAATATCCCGCCATTAAACGGGCGTAAAATATTCTGGCGGCAATTGCAAATTATCGGCACAATGATGGGCAGCCCAGCCGATTTTAAAGCCATGGTTGATTTTTTGAATCTGCACCAGGTGGCGCCGGTGATCGATGCGGTGTTTGCGCTCGCCGATGCGGAAAAGGCAGTCGCCAAAATGGAACATTCAACGCAGTTTGGTAAAATCGTGCTTAGCTGCTGACGGGGATGCTGCAGTTAAGGGTCGAAGCCATCAAATGGGAGTTGCCAGATGCCGCGACATTCTATCTTGCTGAAATGGCGGGCAAAAAAATCCGGTATAAAGCAGGGCAATTCATCACCTTAGTTTTCGACCATCATCATGAAGAGATCCGCCGCTCCTATTCACTTAGCTCATCGCCGGCAGAAGAGTTACTTTCCATCACCGTTAAACGTATCGCCAACGGCGAGATATCGCGCTATCTTTTAGCCAAAATAAAACCCGGCGACATTTTGAATGCGGTGGAACCTGCGGGCCGCTTCGTCATTACCGATTTTGAAAAAGAAAAGGACATTTTCCTCCTTGCCGCCGGCAGCGGCATCGTGCCCATGTTTTCCCAGTTAAAGGCCTTGTTGGCTTATCCGCATAAAGGCAATATTACGCTGATCTACAGTAATCAAAATAACGAGTCGATCTTGTTCAAAGACGACTTAGCTGCTCTCGCGGAGCAACATCCCGGACGCCTGAAAATCATTCACTTGCTTAGCAGCGAAGGCAAACGGCTCACAAATCAGTCGCTCGAAAAGCTCGTAAACGAAAATGCAAAATTCAGCCAGGATAGCGCCGAATTTTATACCTGCGGGCCATTTGAATATATGCGGATGATCCGGCTTACCCTTTTATACATGGGCATCAGCGCCGGACAAATCCGGAAAGAGAATTTTGTACTGGAAACCATCCCGGTCAGCACTATCCCGATGAATTATCCCCCCAAAACAGTGCGGGTTCATTTTAACGGGGAGATTTACGATTTTGTGGCGGGCGAAAACCAGTCGATATTACAGGCTGCATTGCAAAATAATATCCCCCTGCCATACAGCTGCCGCGTTGGCGATTGTTCAACCTGCGCGGCCATTTGCAAAAGCGGCAAGGTTGAAATGGTAAAAAATAATGTGCTTACCGATGCCGACCTTGCCGCCGGATGGATATTAACGTGCACCGGTCATCCTGTGACCGATGACGTGTTTATCGAATATTGATGGCTGCTGTCCGAAAAAGTAATTCACCTAAACAATTAATTAACGATAAAATAAATTAGCATTCACCAAAAAAAGCCACTAAAATACTGTTACTTTTAAGGATGCATCACGAACATCATTTAAAAAGCTCGGATACCATACGCGATATTGTTATCGGGATGTCCGATGGCCTGACGGTGCCCTTTGCTCTTGCTGCCGGTTTGAGCGGCGCTGGCAGTACTTCCGGGATTGTGGTAACCGCCGGCATTGCGGAAATTATTGCCGGTTCGATCGCCATGGGCCTGGGAGGTTTTTTGGCAGGCCGCACCGAGGCTGATCATTACAAATCGGAACTGCAACGCGAATACGAGGAAGTTGAGCGGGTGCCTGAACAGGAAAAGGCCGAAGTGAAAGAGGTATTTGCCGAATTTGGGTTATCCCCGGCTTTGCAGGACCAAATAGCCAATGAGATGGCTAAGGACAAAGATCGCTGGGTTGATTTTATGATGCGTTATGAACTCGGCCTGGAAAAACCCGAGGCAAACCGCGCAAGTCGAAGTGCCGTAACCATCGGGATATCCTATATCATTGGCGGTATCATCCCGCTTTCGCCGTATTTCTTTATTCATGAGTCGGAAATGGCGCTTTATTATTCGTGCGCAATCACCATGGTATGCCTTTTTGTATTTGGCTATTTTAAAAGCAAAGTAACCGGCCAGCCCGTGTTTACCGGCGCGCTAAAGGTTTTATGCATAGGCGCACTGGCCGCGGCAGCAGCTTTCTTTATGGCGAAACTGATTAATGGGAAATAGTCCGAAAGTCCGAAGAAGGAGGCAAATCGGTTAAACTCTTCTGCGTAGCTTAAGCAATTCTTGTCGAAACGCAGCCGCAGCTTCGTTTGAACTTCCGGACTAATCGGTGAAATCATCCCAAAATCGGTGAAATCCCCAAAAATGAAATCAAAAAACAATAAATTTATCCATCTGCTCATCGGTAAACTCAACCGTATCTTTTTTAAACAGGTCGCCGTTTCCGTCAAACTCAAGCTTGATATTGGGGATGTGTATTTTAAGCGGCATCAAGTGCAAATGCACATAGTGACAAACGCCGGTAAAGTGATCGAGGCCTCTTATGTTTCCATATTTTCCTGACGACAACCCGGTTAGCGCGGCCTTTTTTTCATAAAAACTATCGGGAAAGGAACAGGCATCAACAAATACCTTCAGCACGCCGGGGAAACTGCCGTTGTATTCGGGTATGATGAACAGGAATTTTTCCGTATTGCTGATGATCTCCTGTATCGGCTCAAAGGCCTGGCTTCGCTTGCCGTAAAGGTCTGTTTCGATCAAATTAGGCGGCAGCTGCTCAAGCGATAGCAGGCCGGCATCCAGGCCTTTTTCGTGCAGTCTTTTTTGGTAGTATTTAGCCAGCTTTAAAGTCCAGCTTCCGGGCCGGTTTGTGCCGGATATGATGGTCACCATGTATAAATTTTGAATTTTGAATTATTGAGTTTTGAGTCGAATCTCGTTAACAATTTGTAAATGTCTCCAAACACCTGGCAAAATAAGTCATTAAATCGTTATTTCATTCAGTCAATTGAAACATCAATGTCTTTTTAATAATTTATTCAATAATTCAATAATTCAATAATTCAATAATTCAATAATTCAATAACTGATTTTGTTTGTAAATAGCCAAAACCTGTGGATTTCTGAATAGGATAAATACCCTATCTTTACCGTGGTTAAATACGACACCAAAACAAGGTTTTTTTTACGCATTGTGTTCGTACGCCAGAAACCTTTTTATAAAAAATTTTAATATAAAATGAGTAAAATTATTGCTTTGGCCAACCAAAAGGGCGGTGTTGGCAAAACTACATCGTCCATAAACCTGGCCGCAAGTTTGGCCGTGCTGGAGTTTAAGACTTTGCTGGTTGATGCTGATCCGCAGGCGAATTCTACCTCGGGCATTGGCTTTGATCCGCGAAATATAAAAGACAGCATTTACGAATGTATCATCAATGACATCGACCCACGGGATGCTATCCAAAAAACGGATACGCCGAACCTTGATCTGCTGCCTGCACATATTGACCTGGTTGGGGCCGAGATAGAAATGATTAACATGGCCGACCGCGAGTATAAGATGAAAGCGGTGTTGGATGTGGTGAAAAACAATTATGATTTTATCATTATCGATTGCTCGCCATCCCTTGGCCTCATCACCATAAACGCTTTAACGGCAGCTGATTCGGTAATTATCCCCGTACAGTGCGAATACTTCGCGCTGGAAGGTTTGGGCAAGCTGTTAAATACCATAAAGATCGTTCAATCCAGGTTAAATACCCAGCTCCAGATCGAGGGGATATTATTAACCATGTATGATGTAAGGCTGCGCTTATCCAACCAGGTGGTTGAAGAGGTAAGGACGCATTTTGAGGATATGGTTTTTGAAACGATCATCCAGCGCAATACGCGGTTGAGCGAGGCGCCAAGCTTTGGTTTATCAGTAATAATGCATGATGCCACCAGCAAAGGAGCTATAAATTATTTGAATTTGGCCCGCGAAATTTTGAGGAAGAATGGTTTGGTAAAAACCGAAACTGCGGAAAATACAGTAACCGTATAACAAATGAGTGCAGAAAAAAGAAACGCTTTGGGTAGAGGGCTAAGTGCGCTGCTGAACGATAACGAGAATATACATCAAACCAAAACGAGCGTTTCAAACCAGGGCGATACGGCAAACCCCGGGTCGATAAGTGATATAAACCTGGCCGAGATAGAGACCAACCCATTTCAGCCACGGACTGATTTTGATGAACAGGCATTGGCCGAACTTGCCGACTCGATAAAGCTGCAGGGCCTTATCCAACCCATTACCGTGCGGCGCTTAGGTCCCCACAACTACCAGCTTATTTCGGGCGAACGCCGTTTCCGTGCTTCAAAGCTGGCGGGTTTAAGTTATATCCCGGCTTATGTGCGTTCGGCTAACGACCAGCAGATGCTGGAAATGGCCCTGATAGAAAATATCCAGCGCGAAAACCTGAATGCCATCGAGGTGGCCCTCAGCTTTCAGCGGATGATAGAAGAATGCCACCTGAAGCAGGAGGAACTCGGTG
>JABDHD010000015.1:8441-50664 GCA_013285685.1 Bacteroidota bacterium | reverse complement strand
CCTCAATAAAATCTTCGTAGCTTAGGCTTTGATGAAATGTGATAAATTCTATTTGCTTATCATCAACCAATCGCTGATACTCTTGCTTTAGTTCTTCACGGCTGGTGTTCCATACATCAAAGTCGGGATTAGCAATGGCCACTGCTTTATTAATTGTATCAAAGGTTTTACCAGTCCCAGGCGGCCCATAAAGTATCGTGTTAAGCGGCATTACGGAAGGATTAAACTCAATCGTGTCATCAAATTTCATAAAATAAATGAACGCATCTAACAGCCCCATATCTGTGTCTAGGATTGTTTCCAGTTCATTATAAAGCGTAATGCTATCACTATACTTATGAGATACACCAACCCAGTCTAAAAATTGTAAATGTTTGGTATTAATTATGGGGAATAATGTCGGATTGATATAAAACAACCAGGGGGAATAAATGCCCTTTTTTACTTCAGGGATATTCAATGTATCGTACTCGTCACACAAAGCCACCGCCTGGTCAACCGCTTTTACCGTGAAGGCACGGGCTAAAAAACCCTTAATTGCAGCGAGTTCATCTTTGTTGGGTTTTGCTATCCCGCTTTTTCCAGCTCCAGTATAACCCTTGTAATCAAGACCTTCGAATCTATTTAATAACGACTCAGCAACTTTTTCGTCAGTGAACATTTGAGGGATATAACGATGAGCCATCGTATCATTTGAGTTGGCTTTTAGGACCTGAATTAAACCAGTCAGGTCCAAGTTGGTAATTTCGTCTTTCTGCAAAAGTTGTTCGATCAATTCCTTGGCGAAAGGAATGAAAGCCACCTGTAATTTACGATTATCGTATTGCTCGGTCAATTTAAAATTTTCGAAAAGCTCTTTTATTTCAGCAATTAGTTTTTTGTTTAACATGGCTTTGTGAGGTTGGTTTCTAATTGTAACTACCCTATTTAATTGTTCTTCAAACCTTTGTTCGTCCAGAAAAAGCATTTCCGATAGGCCGGATTGTTTTATTAATTGATCGATTTTAGGTTTACTATTATTTAGAAATTCAATGACTACATTTTCGGCATTATGAGGAGCCAAGTATTTACGATATTTGGTTGTCGTATCTTGTTCAAAATCGCCCAAAAGATCCATGGACTTTTGATAAAAAGCTATTACACTTTTATCTTTCTCTTCATTCCAAACTATCTCGATGTTAGCTGCTAAAGTTCCATCATTAGCCTCCCAAAATACTATGCCAAAGCTTCTGGTCATATTCGTGCCGCCTCCCCGATTGTAGAGTCCGACAAAAGCATAGCCATCGGTCCCCTGAAACCATAGACCATCAGTTAAACGATTATTCCGATCACGTTGCCGTAACCAAAATTTAAATTCTGGATTTGATTTTCGGTACTCGAGCAAAAGATCTAATACTCGGTCGTGCAATGAATTTGGCATAGGGTAATAAGGTTATAATTTTTGACAAATTACAACAAATACTATCATTGAAGTAATATTTGAGAAAAAAATATGATTTATTATTATTTTATCCCGTTCCTTGGCTGCGATGGGTAAGCCACACAATAATCACGATGGATCTGTATTCCACGACACATAGTTATTGCACTCAGGGAGTACAAATCTTTTGGAAATATGATGTGCCGGATTAAAATCCGGACTAACAGGAAGAATCAGCAAATAAACTATTACAGTCAAAACATACAAGGACCTGTATGGTAAATTTTTGACGAGTCTTTACTCTTTAACACCAATTGGCGGAACCTGCTTATCCAGGATCATCTTATTCAGGGCCGGGATATCGTTATTGATGATTTTGCTTAGTTTAGCTAATTGTACGTCACTCAGATCGGCCAGTTCCGTAAATGTTTCTTTTGCCTGTACGCTTGGCGGGTTTTCTCCGCTGTCGGCAACTCCAAATAAACCTGCAAGTTTATCGTTCAGGCGGATGGGGTAATTGAGCACATCTTCGCCGCTTTTTGCTTTGGTTTGATACAGCGCTTCTTCAATAACCGTTAGTTTTTTGGTGATCGTATCGGCTAAAGTCTTTATTTCTTTTGTACCCGGTTTGTTCATCCTCGCCACAAAATCATCAATCTGGGCTCTCAAAGTCCGGATATTTTTAATGGCCTTTTGCACTTCGTTATATTTATCCCTTACCTGCAACAAAAAACTAACCTGCGCATCGTAATCTGCCATTGTAAGGTCGTATTGCGGATTTGGTTTAATAACAAACGGAACATCTACTGAATCTTTCTCAAGCCGGAAACGTGCAGTATAGGTACCCGGAGCCGCCTCAACCTGGCCAATGCCCCCATTCCATAAGATCATCCCATCTATCTTTTCGCCGGGCGGGTAAAGCTGATCCCAAACAAGCCGGTTCAGGCCCGGGTTAAAATCGAGCTTGTTCGCATCTTCTTTGGCGTCGCGGCTGAAGGTTTTAATCGCTTTATGTTGTTTATCAAATATGATGACCGATAGGTTTGACGAATCGGTTACATGGTTTAAATAGTAATTAAATATTACGCCTTTTAACGGGTTGGCGCCCGCGTTATGTAACACTGTTTTACTGTGGAAGGACTCGTAATCATCTCCCCGCTGCCTGTAAGTGTCATTCACGTCAAATACCTTTAAATTTGCTGCCGGCAATTCATCGGCTTTTTGCTGGACCAGGCTTAAGTCGTCAATCACCCAAAATGCGCGGCCCTGTGTGGCCACAACCAGGTCGTTATTTTTAATAACCATATCGGTAACAGGCACCTCCGGCAGGTTTAGCTGAAACTTCTTCCAATTGTCGCCGCCATCGTAACTAATATACATGCCATATTCTGTGCCCGCATACAATAGGCCGGGCCGCTTTTTATCAGCGCGCAACGCCCGGGCAAAATGCATGCTGTTTATACCTTTTGTAATCAGTTTCCAGCTATTGCCATAATCGTCGGTTTTAAAAATATAGGGCGTAAAATCGTCCAGTTTATATTTGGTGCCCACAAAGTAAGCGGTTCCTTTATTAAAGGGATCGGTTTCCACGCAGTTCCACATCATCCATTTGCCTGCAGCTGGGGGTGTTACATTTTTCCAGTTTTTGCCGCCATCCCGGCTAATGTTGATCAACCCGTCATCGCTGCCTGTCCATAAAAGATCTTTTTCAAGGCCCGACTCCGCCGCGGTAAAAATGGTACAATAATATTCAACCGAAGTGTTGTCTTTGGTAATTGGCCCACCACTTGGCCCTTGTTTTGATTTATCATTGGTAGTCAAATCCGGGCTGATCATTTCCCAGCTTTGGCCCTCGTTTTCGGTTACAAACAAATGGTTGCCGGCCGTATACAATCGTTTAGGGTTGTTGGGCGAGAAGAAGATAGGGAAATTCCATTGAAAACGATATTTCAGCACGTCCGCGCCCGCGCCCATCGGGTTATCGGGCCAAACATTAACAGCGCGGTTCTCGCCTGTTTTATGGTCAAGCCTCGAAATGTATCCGCCGTAGTTACCGCCATATACCACATCGGGGTTTAAAGGATCGGCCACAACATACCCGCTTTCTGCACCAGCTGTTGGCTCCCAATCGGTTTCGGTAATTCCGGCCTGGCTGTCCGAGCTGCTCCTGATCCGTACAGTAGAATTATCCTGCTGGGCGCCAAGGATGCGGTAAGGGAATGAATTATCGGTTGTAACCCTATATATCTGGGCAGTGGGCTGGTTATTGTAGGTGCTCCACGAACTGGCTGCATCAAAACTGATCTGCGCACCGCCATCATCTGCGACAATCATCCGGCGGCCATCCTCCGGGTCGATCCATAGGTCATGGTGATCTCCATGCGGGGTGTCCATGCTTTTAAAGGTTTTGCCGCCGTCAACACTGCGCATAAACTCCACATTGGGGCAATAAACCAGGTTTTCGTTTGCCGGGTCGACGATCACTTTATTATAATACCAGGCGCGTTGTTTAATGTTATTATCGCTGCTGGTTAAAACCCAGCTTTCGCCGCCATCCTCGCTCATAAATAAACCACCTTTGGCATTCTCAATAAGCGCATATAATTTGTCGGTATTACTGGGGGCGACGGCTATGCTTACAATACCCCATACGCCTTTGGGTAACCCCTTTTTTGATGACAAGTTTTTCCATGTTTCGCCGCCGTCGGTACTTTTGTACAAACCGCTGCCTTCGCCGCCGCTTTCCATGCTATAGGGGGTACGGCGCACCGTCCACATACCGGCGTATAAAATGGAAGGGTTACCCGGATCAATTGTTAAGTCGGAGCAGCCGGTATTTTGGTTTACAAACAAAGTATGGCGCCATGTTTTGCCGCCATCTGTTGTTTTGTAAACGCCCCTTTCCTCATTCGGGCCGAAAAGGTGCCCCATCGAGGCGACCCATACTTTGTCGGGGTCGAGCGGATCGACGACAATTTTTACAATATGCCGGGCATCTTTAAGGCCCAAATTAAACCAGCTGCGGCCCCCGTCATTACTGCGCCATAGGCCGTGCAGCCCTTCGGAAACATTCCCCCTTAACGTATTTTCGCCTTCGCCGGCGTATACAATAGCTTCATTAGCCGGGGCCACCGCAACCGAGCCTATCGAGCCGCCGAAATATTTATCCGAAACATTTTTCCAGTTAGCGCCGCCATCGGTGGTTTTCCAAACGCCGCCGCCGGTTGCACCAAAATAAAAAGTGTTTTTATTTTTATAGCTGCCGGCTACGGCGCCGCTGCGCCCGCCACGGAAAGGGCCTATCTCGCGGTATTTTGTAGTGGAGTAATAAACGGAGTCGATTGCCTTTTGCTGCGCGGCTGTTTGGCTTTTTTGCTGCCCGAAAGATGTAAATACTGCCAGGAAAACCGAGGCGGTAACCAGTGTCGCTTTTTTTAACATTATTGTTTAATTGTATTTTCTCTCCCGATTGTTGGTTGGGTTGTAATTCACGAAAGTTAGTAATTGCATTCTGGGATAACAAATAACAGAAATATTAAGTCCCCGATTATAAATCTGGTACCCCAAATTGCTCGGACGGCCTGACCGAACCATATTTCACAAAATGTTTTTATATTCCGCTCAAGCAATTTGCAAACAAATGCAAATTTGCATTATATTGCAAAGCAATTTCGATACTAATTAATGAACAATTTAAAACGCGCGACTAATGCCACCAAAGTTATCTTTTTGGTTTGTGGTTTAGCTGTTTCCAGCTGGGCGCCAATGATTCCTTTTGTTAAGGACAAGCTGCAAATAAATGATGGCAGTTTAGGCCTGCTTATATTATTTTTAGGCACGGGGGCCATTATAACCATGCCGCTTACCGGTTGGCTTATTCACAAAACAGGAACACGGATAGTGATCACCGTTGCATCGATAGTGATAGCGGTTAGTTTCCCTATCGTGCTTTGGTTAAACAATTGGTTTGAGATAGCGGGCATGTTGTTTATATTCGGTTCGGGTATAGGCTCAATCGACGTTGCCATGAACACGCATGGCGTGCAGGTACAAAATATGGCCGGCAAACATATCATGTCGTCATTACATGGCTTGTTTAGCGTAGGGGGGCTGTGCGGGCCAATTGTTGTAGGCGTCCTGATCAAAGCCGGCCTTGCCCCGGCGGTAACAGCCTGCGTTATTTCAACGAGTTTACTTGTGATCACCCTGACACAGTTCAGTTCCTTAATGGACCAAAATACCGAACATGAAATAGCCGAAAAATTCAGCAATTCAACCGAAGCCGAAGGAAGTAAAAAATTCAGCCTGCTTAATGGCGCAGTACTTTTTCTGGGTGTTATGTGTTTTATAGCATTTTTGTCTGAGGGCGCCGTTTTAGATTGGAGTGCGGTTTTTCTCCGGGACAACAAAGGTGTCGATAAAGCGATGGCAGGCGTAGGCTATGCTTCCTTCTCCGTTGCCATGGCTACGATGCGGCTTTTCGGCGACAGGATTGTTGCTAAAACTGAAGGCAAACAAGTTGTTATCTATGGAAGTATGATCGCGTTCGCCGGGTTTATGCTTGTGGTGTTCGCTCCCTGGCTTTTTGCCGTGCTTATAGGTTTTGTTCTTATTGGAATTGGCGCAGCTAACATCGTGCCCGTTTTTTTTACCGCGGCCGGCCGAATAAAAAACGTAACCAGCTCAAAGGCCGTTTCAGCCATCGGGACCATGGGCTATGCCGGTCAGCTTGCCGGACCAGCTATTTTGGGATTTATAGCCCATCACTTTTCGTTGCCGGCAGCATTATTTGTTACGGGGTTGCTGCTGCTGTCAATAGGGCTTGCCTACCAGGTTAAATCTATCCGTAATGTACAATGAATATGCTTAAAGAGCAACGTTTTGAGATCATTTTAAAAGAGTTGAGGGCTTCGAATCAAGTCACCTTCGAAGCGCTGGCTAAGAGCCTGGGCGTATCCGAAGATACGGCACGCCGCGACATCGAACTGCTTAATAAAAGCGGGCTGTTGGTTAAAGTAAGAGGGGGTGCGATCAGCCCGGCAAAGAACCCTTTGTCTTTCCATGACAGGGAAGGGATTTTTACGGAAGGTAAAAATGCCATTGCGTTAAAAGCCGTGCAGTTGTTAAAAAATGTCCGGACGGTATTTATGGACGGGGGAACAACCATCCAGGTATTGACTTCAACGCTTCCAAAGGACGCTGCATTTAGGGTAATTACTAATAACGTGGCATTGATCCCCATTTTAACTACTTATGAGGGTATTGAGATCACCGTTTTGGGAGGAAATTATAACCGCATAACGCAAACCAATGTTAGTCAGCAAACCTGTGTTGAAGCGGGTATGTACCAGGCTGATATTTACATGATGGGGGTATGCGCGGTTCACAGTGAGGTTGGCATTACAGCGGCTGTGCTTGAAGATGGCGAGGTAAAAAAAGCCCTTATGAAATCATCGCGAAAAACAGTTGTGCTGAGCAATTTCGAAAAACTTGAAACCACTGACTTTTTTAAGGTTTGCGGTTTAGATGACGTGGATACGCTTATAACCGATCTGCAAAGCGACGATAAACGCCTTGATGCGTACAGGCATTTTGATATAGAAATTTTATAGAATTTGGGCAAGGAGGCGGGATTGTGAAGCTAAAACATTTGTCAATACTTTTAATTTCTTTGCTTCCTGTTGATCAGAAAGCGCAGGAGAATAATGCGTCGCTTTCCGGCCTGAACCAGGCTATCGCCGACAAAGCAATATTTACCCGGCAAAAAGAAGAGCGAATCGCGTCTATAAAAAGAACGAACGCAGCGTTGACTTCGCCGTTGGAGCAATACCGGCTAAACAGCGTTCTGTACCATGAATACCAGAAGTTTCAAATCGACTCAGCAGCGTCCTATGCCCTGAAAAATCTGACAATTGCCAGGACACTGAATAGTCCAAACCTCATTGTTACCGCACAATTGGATCTGGCGAATATCTATTTCCCGCTAAATAAATTTCTCGAAGCAAATGAGCTTTTGCAGTCCATCAATCCCCGTAAGATTTCAAAAGATCAGCTGGAGGATTACTACACGGCGAGGGCGGAGTTTTACCAGCATTATGCCGCCAATAATGAAGACAGCGAATATCAAAACCGTATACGTGAATACCAGGACTCCTTACTGAAAATCTTAGATCATAAATCATTGGACTACCAGGAGAAATTGGGTGTACGTAATATTAATGCCGGGCATGCGCGTGAAGCGGAAGAATTTTTACTCCGGACGTTAAAAACCAAAGATAAAATGACGCCCGATTATGCCATGCTTACTTACCTGTTGGGCCTGGATTATGCCAGGCAGCATGAAAGCGCAAAGGCGATTAAATATTATGCGGAGTCCGCGGCACTTGATGTCAAATTCGCTATTAAAGATAACGCGTCCATGCAGGAATTGGCTCTACTGCTATACGCTACCGGCGACATCGATAATGCTTACCGTTGTACGCAGTCGGCGATTGAAGATGCGCTGTTCAGCGATTCAAAATTCCGCACGCTGCATATATCCGAATTTTATGCAATTATCAATACCGCTTACTTAAAAAAGGAAGCAAAGCAAAAAGACCAGCTTCGTTTATATCTTATTTTAATTAGCGCACTTTCCATTTTCCTGGCGGGGGTGGCCGTATATGTTTATAAGCAAATGAAACGGGAGTCGCGAATAAAAAAGGCGCTGAACTCCACAACCGTGCAGCTAAGTGAACTTAACCGGACTTTGAATTCTACAAATTTGCGGCTTAATGAAGCAAATTCAGCTTTGCTGGAAGCCAACAAAATAAAAGAAGTATATATCGCTCAATTTTTTGACTTGTGCTCTGCCTACATAAATAAATTGGAGAATTTTAGGAAAGTGCTGAATAAGAAAGCTTCTGAAAAACACCTCGATGAATTGATAAAAATTTTACGGTCGACCGCCATGATCAACCAGGAGACAGATGAATTGTACAAAATATTCGACAGGATCTTTTTAAGTCTCTATCCGGATTTTATTAACGGGTTCAATTCGCTTTTGATCCCGGAGGAGCGGATGTCAGTTAAGCCCGGAGAACTCTTAAATACTGAACTCAGGATATACGCATTAATACGACTTGGAATCACAGACAGCGCCCAGATTGCGGCGTTTCTTCGATATTCGTTAAGTACGATTTATAACTACCGCACGAGTGCCCGAAATAAAGCAGCTGTATCGCGCGACAGCTTTGAACAAAGCGTAATGAAAATAGGCTTGATTGAAGCGTAATTCGGTCAAAAACTCCTCTCGTCGCTACTTTTTTGGATTCATTTATCAGACCAATCACTTGATTGTGAATTTGTTAACTGGCTTTAGCCACTACTTTTTTTATTGTGTCAGTGTGACGCAATCTATAATAGATGTAGGTTTACATAGCCGATAATAAATCAAAAAAATTAACCGGTCCACCGGGATCATTTAACTGTAACAAAATTTAATTTATAAATGACCAAACGATTAATAATTGTGCTGTGTGTGTCTTTCCTGGCCGCTGGTTGCGGTGGTAATTCAACAAACCAGAAACCTTCTGCCGACACAGCGTTGGCAGATAGCAATGCAGCGGCTAAAACACCTGAATCCGCAATGGAAAATTCAAACACGATTTCAATTATGACTTCTACGGATGAAGGCGCAACGCTAATTGTGAAGAATGATTGTCGCAATTGTCATAAAGAAAGGGAGAAACTAATAGGCCCAGCATTTTCGGACATCGCTAAGCGATACGGGCACTATGATATTGATTCACTCGCAGCTAAAATAATAAAGGGTGGATCGGGCCATTGGGGCGATGCCGCGATGAGCCCGCATCCTTCGCTTTCCATCACCGACGCGCGGGTTATTGTAAGATTTATCCTTAAATATAAATAATGCGAACCAAGAGTCAAGAACCAAGAGTCAGGAAAAATACGGATGAGATGGACGAATTGTCGAAAAGAGACAGAATTGGACCGTTTGGGTCTTTGTTTAGCTGCTTCTCCTGGTTCTTGATTCTTGGTTCTTGACTCTTAAAATTTCAATTAAACCCATAGCTAATGAAAAATAAAATTACCAAATCAATAGCAGCTGCAGCAATCATTGGGCTGGCTATAACTTGCTTTGCCTTCAGGGGCGATCAAAACAACAGCCTTTCGAAGGCGGAGCGGGCCAATGGCTGGCGGCTTTTATTTGACGGACATACTACTGCAGGCTGGCACTTATATAACGGTACCGCACAGTTTACGATATGGAAAGCGAAGGATGGAGCGCTTGTATGCGATCCGCTGGACAAATCGGGCACGGGCGACCTGGTCACCGATCAGGCATTCAAAAACTTCGACCTTAAATTCGACTGGAAACTTCCTAAGGGCGGGAACAGTGGCGTATTTGTCAACGTTTTGGAACGAAAAGATATTCCTACCGGATGGGCGTCCGGGCCGGAATATCAACTGCTGGATGATGCTAATCCCGATTTCGCACAACCAAAATCACGGTCCGGCTGCCTTTTTGGCTTCGCACCTCAAAAAAATCCGGTAAAAAGCCGTCCGTCCGATACCTGGAACCATTCTGAAATCAAACAGGAAAACGGGAAGGTGAGATTTTATTTGAACGGGATATTAACCTCGGAAGAGGATTTCTCCTCCAAAGCCTGGGCCGATATGGTAGCTAAATCTCATTTCAGCAAGTTCCCTGAATTTGGCAAACACATCGACGGCCGCATTGCATTACAGGACTGGTCGACTGGAGTATCTTTCAGAAACATAAAAATTAAAGCGCTATAAATAATACGAATCAAGAGTCAAGAACCAAGATTCAAGAAAAATACGGATGAGATGGACAAATTGTCAAAAAAGCCAGAATTGGACCGCTTGGGTCTTTGTTCAGCTACAAAGCGGCCGGAATTTACCTTCTTATCCTGGTTCCTGGTTCTTGTATCTTGACTCTTAATTCTTAACCAATATGATGAACAGAAGAAAATTCCTGGGCCATAGCGCCCTTCTGACAGCAGGCATTTTAGCGATGCCGAAATTAATGTCGGCCAAAGCCAATCAAAAGTATGGGCTGCAGCTTTATTCACTCCGGGAGCAATTGCCCAGGGATGTAAAGGGCGTTATCGCCAAAGTCGCGGTGGCAGGTTATAAGCAAGTGGAGACTTTCGGTTACTCCAAAGAACATGGATTTTGGGGCTTGAGCGCCGTCGAATTCAAAAAACTGCTCAGGAGCAATGGGTTGACTACACCGAGCGGGCATTACGGGATGGATTCATTTTTAAAATCCGGAAACATCAATGAGATCGACGACGCGATAGAAGCGGCGACAATTCTGGAACAGGAGTATGTAACCATACCTTACATAAGTCCGAATTTGCGGCAAAATGCAAATGATATAAAATCACTAACCAACTGGGTCAATGTTGCTGCAAAACGCGTACAGAATGCAGGATTGAAACTGGGATACCATAACCACAATTTTGAATTTGAACCGGTTGAAGGACAGATGCTAATGGAAGCGTTATTAAAAAACACTGACCCTGACCTTGTGGATTTTGAAATGGACGTTTATTGGGTTGTTCGTGCGGGGCAGGACCCAATTCAATGGCTTGAAAATTATCCGGGGCGTTTTAAATTGATCCACGCAAAAGATATGGATAAAACCGATTCAAAATTGAACACTGAAGTGGGGAGCGGCAGCATTGATTTTAAAAAAATATTCGCGGTCACGAAATCAGAAGGAGTAAAATATTATATCGTTGAACAGGAAAATTATAAGATCGATCCTTACGTCAGCATCGCGCAAAGCAATAAATATCTTCGCGAGATCCTGTAAAAAACGCGTGGTACTTCCGGGAAAACGCCGTATTAATAGAAAAATTGGTTAAGCTGTTCTTTGAAATCTTATATTTCGAAGTGCAAAACAAAATATCAGCGGCTATGCTTATGTAACCCGCCCTTTTGTCGAAACGCCAACCTGGCGCAAAGCGACGGCAAGTTTATCTACCTAACATCGAACCAATCATCTGTGCGGAACGGTGAGGCCGGTAAATTTGCCCCGTTATATAAATTGCACACGGGGTTATTTGCCCAGGCGTACCGCACAGCAGTCGGGTTGGCAACATCGCGGCTGGTCACGATCACTTTATTGCCGGATATAACAGCTTGTGCAGGGTAGAATTTTTTATCTGCGCCTGCTATGGTAAATCCTTTCAGGGTGTCGCCTTTTGCCAGCAGGCCGTTGTCGGCATGGGTAAATTCAAGTTCAATTTTATTGCCTTTAATTACCTGTGATTTATAAATCGGGCCGGAGTAAGGGATATTTTCGCCATAGGTTTTTGCACGCGCTATCAAAGCCAGGCGGCGGCCGGTTTCCTGCTTGTTTTGCGGGTGTATGCGGTTGGCGTCGCCGATGTCGATGGTTACCGCCATGCCGGTATTTGGCAGGCCGAGGGTGCTTAGCTGGGCGTCGCGCAGTGCGGGCCAGTCGGCAACGGGCCCCTGGTCCGCGGCGGCATAATTGGCTATCTGCACAAAATAAAACGGAAAATTACCTTCTCCCCATTTTTGCCGCCAATCATTAATCAACAGCGGGAACAACTGGCGGTACTGCGTGGCCCTGTCCGCATTGCTTTCGCCCTGGTACCATATTACCCCTTTTATGGTAAAAGGTAAAATGGGGTTTATCATCGCATTATAAATGATCATCGGCCGGTTCGCGTTGTTTGATGGTACCGGCGCTTGCGGAAGTAGCTTCAGCTCCCTGGCTTTTTGATAAACCCACTCGCCTGCCAAGTTGATCTGCCCGGTGGTATCGCCGGCTAATGATAATTGCAGCGGTCCCTTATTGATACCGCCAAGGCCGCCATTATCAAAAACACGCACCGCTATGGTATTTTCGCCGGCTTTTACCAGGCTGCCGGGAATGGTATAGCTGCGTTGATAAAAAAACGCTTCGGTATGCCCTATTTCGGCGCCGTTGAAATAAGAAACATCGTAGTCATCAACGGCCCCCATATTTAGTTTTAAATCTTTGCCGGCCCATGCCGCAGGAATGACCACCTTTTTGCGGAACCACATCGTACCGTCGTAGTTAGGAACGCCGCTTTGCTCCCAATAAGCAGGCAGGGTCATTTTTGGCCAGGCAGAATCGTCGAAACCAGGTTCGGCCCAAAGCAGTTTACCTTGCTGAAAGCCGGGGTCGGTTACGTTGATGGAATCGATCCACACCCTTAGTTCCCTTTGATACTTTGCATCCAGCTTTTGCTGCGTAAGGCCGCCCTCGATAGCATTTACGAACGGCGCAAAGGCGGGCATTCTTTTTAAGGCGCTGCCGCTCGTCCAGGCTTCGGCCACCGTACCGCCCCAGGTGCTGTTGATAATGCCTATAGGGATATGTTTATCTGCGAACAAGTTCTTTGCAAAAAAATAAGCGACAGCCGAGAAACTACGTACGGTTTGGGGGTCGCATATTGCCCAGCCGCCCCTGGTTTGCACGTTGGTAAGCGGTGTAAAGCTGGTTTTATTCTCAATCTTCAGCATCCGTATTTCGGGGTAATTGGCGGCATCGGTCAACTCGTGGCCCAGGTTCAGCACATCGCCGTACATGCCGGTTAACTGCATTTCCATATTTGATTGCCCCGAGCACACCCAAACTTCGCCTATCAAAATATTTTGCAGCGTGGTTATTTTGCCGTCATTAAAGGTGATGGTATAAGGGCCGCCGTAAATTGGGGTGCTTACTTTTATTTTCCAGTTGCCGCTTGCGTCCGCCTTAACCGGGTAGCTTTTGTTATTCCACGAGGTTAGGATGGTAAAGTTTACGCCAGGCGTCTCCGCTCCCCAAAGGTTTACTTTTGTTTGCTGTTGTAAAACCATGTTATCGGTAAAACAGGCCGGCAGCACCACCTGGGCGCTGCTTACAGCGATAGTAAAAAGAAGTGCGCCAGCCAGTAATATTCTGCCGGTAATCATTTGGTAAATCGTTTTAGCAATCATGCCGTAAAACTATAAAAAATATTTAAAAGCCCTATCGGGAATTTTGCGCGGGTTTTTAAAATCTGCGTTTATTGTCCCGACGAACCCGAACGAGGTGTGCTGGCATTCGCACCCGGATTCGTAAAACAAAGGCTCTTTTATTTTTAAAACTAATTGTTCCATACGCTGTTGATGGGATGTACCGCACGATTTGCACCCGCCCGGCTGCATAGATACATAACCACCAAATCGGCTTACTACTTCAAACCATTCAGAACAATATATGACCGTAAAACAATATCCATTTTATATTAAAGCAACAGTAGTGCTCATCGGCTTATATTACCTGGTAAGCATTCTTAGCGCGCTGAATGGTATATTAATACCCCTTGCTTTTGCCGTCTTGTTCGCCATATTGCTCAACCCAATTTATAGCCGCTTACTGCGTTTTAAAGTACCGCGCGCGCTGGCGGTAACGCTCACTGTATTTTTCGGCATCGGGTGTACGGCGCTCATCGGCTATTTGTTAAGCACCCAGGTAGCCCAATTCGGCCAATCGTTCCCGATACTTAAGGTGAGGTTCGGGCAGATGACCGACAGCCTGGAACACTGGATCCGTTTACAATTTGGAGTGTCTATTCAAAAACAAGTCCTGTTTTTTAAAAACGCCCTCGACAGCAGCCAGGCCGCAATCGGCAGTATTTTGGGCACCGTGTTTGGTACGATAAGCTTGCTGCTCATTATACCTATTTATGTGTTCATGCTGCTGCTGTATAAAAACCTGATCCTGAACTTCCTGTACGAGGTCTTCCTGGAAGAACATTCCAAACGGGTGGGCGAAGTGCTGGCCCAAACCAAATCGGCCATACAAAGCTATATCGTGGGCCTGCTTGTGGAGATGGTGATCGTTTCATCGCTTAATTCGCTGGCTTTGTTTATCATCGGCGTTAAATATGCCATCCTGTTAGGCGTCATCGGCGGCATCATCAACATACTGCCGTATATCGGCGGTTTTGTGGCCATCTTGCTGCCGGTGCTTATCGCGACTGTGACTAAAGAGGGCTATTCGGCGCAGTTGGAAGTGATCGTTTCCTACCTGCTTATCCAATTTGTCGACAGTAATATTATTTTCCCGCGGTTTGTGTCCGTTAAGGTGCAAATCAACGCATTGGTATCGTTGCTGGCCGTATTTTTAGGCAGCCTGATGTGGGGCATTGCAGGCATGTTTTTAATGCTGCCGATCGTAGCTGTGCTCAAAATCATTTTCGACCGGGTAGAAGATCTGAAGCCCTGGGGTAAACTGCTCGGCGATGAGGTGCCTGTTTACCACATGGGCCAGGTTTGGGGCCGGCGCGGGAGGAAGAAAAAAGCCGCTGGCCAAACGGAACCTGTAATAGAGTCGTTCTGATAAGCAACAAACGCTGAACCTGGCAGGAATGCCGCACAAAGGCAGCGCAAGCGAAGTTCCCCACCGAGCTGCTATGATTGTCCGGTGAACTTTGAATTGTAATTACAACCAGTATTTGAACCGAAGTCTGCATAGTTTGTTAACTGGCAGCGGCACGCGAGAATTTCTATGCTTTTGGTCTGCGCGACATTCTCGCCGGCAATGAGAGGACAGCCCATTTAGCTAACTGTTTTCCCAAAAGGGATTTCAAGCTGACAAACCGGTTTTATTAATTATTATTGCCCACGGAGGGCATATCATAACCCCGATACAAGTTTGAAAGTCATACATAAATCAATTTATTATGTTACAGCTTAAAACCAGGTTACCGGCATTTTTTATTTGCCTGTTTGTTCTTTTTAAAGGTTCAATTGCTTTTGCGCAACAACTTTTACTAAAGGTTGGCGGTGATGATCAAAAGGGATATCACGTTGATATATTTAATGGCAAGCATTTGGTAGTTACCAACAACGAAGAATTCTCCCTGCAATTATACAATCTCGATTTAAGTACGGTTGGAAACCTCGAGCATTGGACCGGCGAAAAATGGACGGGTAATGAAAATGATATCACCTTAACGCGGGATATGTATATCCGGGAATTTGATGCCGATTTATCGGTTGTTGTAAATTACCGTGTGGTTAATGCAGGTGTTATCAAAAAAACTGTTCAGTTGTATCAGCCATCAATGCCGGGTATGTATTATATACTTAAGGAAACAGCCCGGCCGGCAGAGAAACCAACGCGGTATGTAACATTTGAGAACGATCATTTCCCGGGAGGCTTCGTGCATGAAATGTTCCCGGCAGCAGGTTTCATTACCCCTGATAATAACGTGGTGGGGTTTTTAACTGATGCAGGTTACAAAAATCAATATACCAGGAATACGCGGCGGCGCTTTAGCGGGCGCGATGCCGGTTTTACAGGTCTGCGCCGGCTTCCGGATCCTAATTTGTTCGCAGTGGCCAGTCTGGCCGAACAGGCACAAAATAACCATTACATCAGTCAGACATACGGCGAAATGTATAACCTTGATGCCGGCGACACCACTTTATTAAAAGCAGACATTACCGGCAGGGATGCAATAAATGCCGAAATAAGCAAGCAGGATAATGTGATTGCCATTACAGGCCGCAAGGGTGAACAAGCCGGGATTGACTTTATTACGCCGCTGAAAGATCAACAGGTTTATACTATTTCTTTTTTGTACAAAGGGAATGTGCCCATGGCTGTAAAACTTTTCAGGATGAAGCATGGTGAAAAGACACTGGAACTGGAGGATGGTATGAAATATATCGATAACCTTCCGGCAACTGAAAGCCAATGGACACTTTTTAAACGAAGCATTTTAGTGCCTTATATTGAAGGCGACAGCGTATCGATGTTTGTTGGCGCCATACCGGGAAAGGCCTGCAGGCTGGAAATTAAAGACCTCAAATTCATACAGCATCAACCCCGTTCAGAGCCGTATAATGTGCTTCCGATGGGGGAAAAAGTGGAAAAGACCAGTTATATTTTCGTGGAGCCGTGGAAATCGCATCAGCAGTTTATGATCTCCTCGCAGTTGCACCTGGCGGAAGGAAAAGGATTCAGAGGTTCCCCGATCGAAAAAATGTTGTATGCTAATCTCAATATGCTCACCTGGATCACTGACACTAAGGATTTTAAGCCTTTTAATGTCCCTAATATGAATTATGCTCCTGATATGTACAATAGGGACTCCTTTTTTTCAATGACGTCAACCTATAACAGGGAGTTAAACCTTTCGATATGGGAGCAATGGGGCAAAACCCAAACTTCCAAAGGCTCCATCGGCACCATTATCACACCCCTGATGGGCTCGGTAGAAGCAAAAGATAACGAAGCTACTATTGAATGGTTAATGTGGGCCATGCTGAACAAGCGAAGGTTTGGCGTTCATCTACCGCAGGATAAAATAAAGAAAGCGGTTGATTATGTTTTGAACGAATTTGATCCGGGAAGAACGGGAATATGTAAAACACATTTCCCGATGAGTCAAATTGACATCATCGACTATGATCCGAAAACCGACCGCCTGGCGGTTGACCAGGGTATGCTGGTTATCGCATTAAAAACAATAAAGGAACTCGGGTACAACATTTCAGCTGCTTATATCGGAAAGGCTGAACAGGGATACCGCAATTTTTATGATGTAAAGCGGAAGCACCTGGTATTCGACAGAAATTATCCTGATCTTATTTCGCTTACGGACCTGGAGCCGGAATTTTTTTCGTTGTGGTTATTTAAACAACCCATACTAACGGATGAAATGGCGAAAAATGAATTAGACAGGGTACCCATTTTGAATAAAGTTTCTAATTCGCCGCATCCTGAATACGGCACTACCGCCCCTATCCTGATACGGTTAACCCACGATGCCAAAGGATATGCCTATTTAAGCGGAGATTATCAGCCATTTGGAAAATTTGGCCAGGAAAATTACAGCGATGGAAAAACCGACGGGTTTTATTATAATGGCGGCAGCTGGTTCAGGCCGGAGTATTGTGCCTATGTGGTTGGTTTAAAACATGGCTGGACGAAAGCGCGTGCGATGATGGAAAACCGTGCCTGGGCCGAAATTTATCTTAACCCGGCATGGCCGTTCAGCAAGGAGTTTACGCCAACAAAATGGACGACAACGGATAGCTGGTGGCCATCCACCAAAGGTTTATGCTGGAATGTTTTTATATTGATGGCGGATGAGGTAGCCGGCTTACGCACACCTGAAATGGATCCGGATTACAAGAAATAAAGGTGTTTAAAAACTATTTTTTTCGTCTCAGCAAGGTCTCTCGAAGAGGACCCTGCGTCCTCTTTGGCATATTGCAGCGCAACGTTGCTAATGTCATAATATAAAGTTAGCGGGTTTTTATAAATAAAAAGAATTGCAGCGTGGAAACCAGTGGGGACAAGGTCTCCGGGCGTGGTGGTCCGTAGTTCGAAACTACGGACAACGGGTTAAGCCTGCGCTGCATTCTCGCGTGAGCACGATGGCTTCACAATTTGTTTCTTATATTAAATAGCTTAAATTTGTTACATGGAAACTTTAATCATAAACGTTCCCGAGCAAAAAAGCACTGTTGTAAAACTCTTGCTGAAAGAGTTAGGAGTGACTATACAAAACAAGACCAAAGCTAAACAGCTTGCCGAAGAAATTAATAAGAGCATTAAGCCTGGCGCAAAACCAGGGCTGGATGAGATCATGTCCGAAATAAAAGAAGTACGGTCACAGCGTTAAAATGGTTGTTGTATTAGATTGCAATATCTGGATAACGCTTACCATTAACAGTCAAATTGATTTCATTGCCGACCTTTCCGATAATGCAACGATCATTGTTTCCTGCACCACCCTTCGAAATGAGATTATTTCCGTTTTAAACAGGCCTAAACTAAGCAAGTTTATTTTTCCGTCTCAGCAGGGTCTCTCGAAGAGGACCCTGCGTCCTCTTGGGCTTATTGCAGCGCAGGTCCCGTGCCGGAGACCCTGCGACGACGAAAACACCGGAGTGTTCCAAAAGTGGAACATACTGATTATCAGTAGATCCAGCGATTAATGTCAAAATAATATTTTTTGTAGTAACTGATTATCAGACACTTATGCATGTTTACTAATTTGATAAATCATGAAACACCTGATAATCAGCATGTTTCACAATATTCCACTTTGTTCCGTGAGTAAAAATGGAACGCTTGCCAGCCGCCGCTCTATGTAGTTTGCATCACCGTTGCCCCTGGTTATTCGTTTTATTATGTATACCTTTTCCGTCTCAGCAGGGTCTCTCGAAGAGGACCCTGCGTCCTCTTGGGCTTATTGCAGCGCAGGGTCCCGTACCGGAGACCCTGCGACGACGAAAACACCGGAGTGTTCCAAAAGTGGAACATACTGATTATCAGTCGATCCAGCGATTAATGTCAAAATAATATTTTTTGTAGTAACTGATTATCAGACACTTATGCATGTTTACTAATTTGATAAATCATGAAACACCTGATAATCAGCATGTTTCACAATATTCCACTTTGTTCCGTGAGTAAAAATGGAACGCTTGCCAGCCGCCGCTCTATGTAGTTTGCATCACCGCTGCCCCTGGTTATTCGTTTTATTATGTATACCCTATGTATACCTTTTTTTAGGTTCGCTGCCTGTTCCCTACCCCAACAACTGGTGAATATACTCCGCGCTGCCTTTATAATTATCAAAATTCATTTCGACAAAGAAATTATGCAGACCGCCTTTTTTGCCGGCTTTAAAAAATGCCGCCCAATTGATGATGCCCTGGCCAATGGGAACCTGTTTTTTGTCGGCGGTCCAATCGGACAGGTGGGCCGAGATAAACCGGCCGGGATATTTTTCAAAGTAGGTTGAACCATCAAAACCGAGCTTGATCACTTCGGTTTGGAACTGCATTTTTACCAGGCTGCCGTCCAATGCTTCCAGGATGGCATCATAGATCAACTGTCCTTCCAGCATTTGAAATTCCTTTTCGTGGTTGTGATAGCCGGTGGCCAGGCCGGCGGCTTTGATCTGTTCGGCGGTCTTATTGTATTTTTCGGCAGCGGCTTTATACCCGGCAATGGTATTTTCGGGCACATCAAAACCGGGGGTTACCATTTGCGTCATGCCCAGGGCATGGGCAAATTCAATGCATTTATCCAGGTTGTTGTTCAGGTCGTTAATACCAAAATGGCAGCTGGGGCAATACAAGCCGGCATCGTTGATCATCGCTTTTAAATCCGTTGGCTTTATGTTTACCAAAGCGCCGAAACCGGCATTTGCATACCCTGGCGGGTAGCACATTTCGGTGTACTGGTAGCCCATGCCGGCCATCGTTTTCATGGTTCCGGCAAAGTCTTTGGCGATCATGTCCCTGACGGGATAGGTTTGAAACCCAACGGGGAATTTATAGGCCTGCGCGGCCTTTAAAAAGCCGGGGATAGCGGATAATGCTATTGCGCCGACAGCGCTTTGGGTGATAAATTTTCTTCTGTTCATGGTGTTGGAGGTTGGTCGGGCTCAGCGGGTGGCTTTAAGGGGAATTATTTAGCTTTTGGTTGAGCCTGGTGGTTATCATTCGTTGTTGTTTGATTGTGTTTAACGATTGAAAAACAATGACAGTAGCTTTTTAAAAGCACCGGGCCGTGCGATTCCCCTCTTGAGAGGGGTGGAGGGGTGTGTTGACCGCAAAGCCGGCTACCACACCCCCGCCACAACACGTCCTGCCGCAGCCCCTCTCAAGAGGGGAGTCAAGACTGGCAGCCTTCATATCGTCGCCGGGTCCCAGCCGGTGCGGTACTGGCGCGATAAATACTTGTTGGCATCCGGTATATTGGTGATCTGCCTGCTGGTTGCGTCATACTTCAGCAAATGGGTGGAACGTAAGGCAACCGCGTATAAATTAACCGCCTCGGTAAGCGCCTCCGCCTCGATAAAGCTGCCGGGGTATTGCGTGTTGCTTTTGCACGAGGTGGCAAAAAGCGTCAGGGCATCTACCATTTTATTGTTCGCATAAGACTGCGGCGCCTGGATATCTGTTTTTACCGGCGGCTTCTTTTTTGAATAGAGCACTGGTTTTTGTATATTAAAGCCAGTAATTATTTTGCCTTTTTCACCTATAAACATCATTCCTTCTGCGGGCAATTCCTCGTTATTGGCAGCAAGCTCGTCTGGGGTTACCGGCCGTATGCCGCCGTCCCACCAGCAAAGGTCAACCGGCCCGCGGTCGCCGTTTGCCGGGTATTTAAAGCGAACAGTGCAGGCCATCGGGAACGAGAAATCATTTTTCACCTGGTAGGGCACCACACCGCGCATATCTACAAAGTGGCTCAGGTTGGGTATCACCTCTTCAGGCGACGTCAGCTGCAGGGCGTTAAATACCGTCCACAGGCTGTAATGCCCCATATCGGCCATGGAGCCGCCGCCGAAATCGTACCAGCCCCTGAAAAACATGTTGGTATATTCGGGCGAGTAGCCGCGGTCAGCTTCAGGGCCAAGCCAAAGGTCCCAATTCAAGCCATCCGGAACAGTCACCGGGCTGGTGGGCAGCGTTGGGAACTGCGGCCAAACGGGGCGGTTGGTCCAGTTATGCACCTCTTTTAGTTTGCCTATTTTGTGCGAGTTGATCCACTCCATCACCTGGTCCATGGATCCGTTTGAATCCCAGGGTATAAGGTGGGTTACCACGCCGCTTTGTTTGGCCATATCTATTACGGCCTTTCCTTCCAGCAAGCGGTTGCTGAGCGGTTTGTGCATCAGCACGTGTTTTTTGCGTTTCATGGCCGCTATGGCAAACAGCCCGTGCAGGTGGTCGGGCGTCATAATCTTTACGGCATCCAGATCGTTTTCTTTTGCCAGCAGCTCGCGGTAGTCGGCATAAGCTGTTACGCCTTTAAAATTTTCGGCAGCCCGTTTGTTGCGATAAAAGGTATCCACAATGTCCTTACCGTTGTCGCGGCCACCGGGGACGGTATTATCACCGCCCGGCGCCCAATCGGCATTACCTATGGCCGTGCGGATAGTGTCCCTCAACCCGTTCGGCGACCAATCGCGATAGCCCACGGCATATTGGTTAGGGTCGCACACGGCAACAATTTGTACGTTTGGTACAGCCAGCAGCGGTAAAATTTCGCGGAAGCCCTGCGTACCACAGCCTACATAGGCCAGGGTTAGCTTGTCGCTGGGCGCTACATGCCCCTTGCCGCCAAGTACATGCCGCGGCAGGATGCTGAAAGCCAAAGCGCCCGTTGCGGCCACTTTTACAAATTTTCGCCGGTCGATGTGCGAGCCTTCAGCGCCGCCGGTAGTAGCATTTGGTTGTGCAGAGGCGGGCACGCCGCCGCCATCGTTCAGGAGAGGGTCTGTTTTCATATTAGTTAGGTTTATAATTGGGGTAGTATGTATAAACTTAGGAAATTATTTCCAACATCGTATTTGTGTAACTAAAAAATTATGGTGGGAGATGAGACGGGTGGTGCGGCGGAGGGGGAAGCGTCTCCTAAATGGCGAAACCCATAGGATAGAGACGGTAGTGCATTGGCGGTAGTGCATTGGCGGTAGTGCATTGGCGGTAGTGCATTGGCGGTAGTGCATTGGCGGTAGTGCATTGGCGGTAGTGCATTGGCGGTAGTGCATTGGCGGTAATGTCCGCCGGGTTGACTCACCCCGACTACGCTTCGCTGGTCGACCCTCTCTGCCGCAGAGCGGCAAAGAGGGTAAAAAATATTGCAAAAATTAAACTAAATCGGAGCTCCCCTCTTTCCGCCGAAGGCAAAGAGAGGGTGCCCGAGCGAAGTCCCGTACGTACGGGATGCGGGTGAGTAAACCGGCGGACATTACCGCCAGTGCTAACAACTTCGTTGGTCGCCCCGCTCTGCCGCAAGCGGGAAAGATGGGCCAGGAGGATTTCTAATATTTAAGCGTTTCACCCCCTCACCCAACATACTCCACCAGCAATTCAGTTCCAGCGCTGTCATAGTAGGCGATAGTCATTTTGCTGGTATCAAACGACCATTTTTCAATTCCGCTGGCGGCCAGGCCCTGCGACATTTCCAGGTAGCTGGTTTTACCCTGTTCGTGCAGGCTTAAATGCTTCAAAAAATCTTCACGGTTGCATTTACCGGCAATGATGAATTCCTGGTGCACGGCCGGACCAATTAGCTTTTGACCATCAGCTCCGAAGTATTCAGAATGTCCATCAGCCAGGCACGAATCGGCTTTAATTATGCCGATCGCGTTAAGCTCCTGCAAATACCCGTGCAGGGTTTGCTGTTTACCAAGGCGGTTGTGTATATCATTGATTTGATTGAGTGTGAACATGGTGGATTAATGTTTTTTGAAAACTTTGTTGCGCGCGTTAGTTTGTCCGCTTGGGTTTTCTGCCCGCCGGAACTTATAATTGAAGGGTAAATGTAGGATATTTTTAAGAGCAGCGCTAAAGTGGCAGTCGGGTTGGAGACGCAAAATATTGTGTCTTTACCGAGATTTCCCCGCTAATAAAACAGGCCCGGAAAAACTCCCGGGCCATGTTTCAGCAATAAACCAATCAATTACTATTAACTTACATTTGTACAACCGTGCTTCTTAATGACTCTACAATGGCGGCTACTGAATTCAGCAGGTTTGCAGGTAATTTGTTCTTGCCTGCACCGGTGGCGAGATCGGAGACAAAGGCATCAAAATCGGCGTTGGTAGCTTTACCGTTTATACGCGGATTAACAGCCGGATCATGTGCATCGTGCATATTAAGGCCAATGTAGATAAAGTCCTTTGCACCTGTGGCGCCGGCTACAAAAGTGGTGAGGTTTTCGCTCAGATCGGTATAACCGGTGAGATTTCCTGCGCCAACCTCGGACAGTAAAACGGTAAAATGGCCATTTATCCTTGAATCGGCGGCAATTACAAAAATGGTGCTGTCAATTACATTGCGGATGCCCAGGCGGCCTTTTTCAATCATTGCCCCTGCGTGAGTCGGGTCGGCAACAAGCGCTGTACCGCCGAGTGAGTCATAAAGGGTTGTGCCGATAGTGTTAGGCGTAGGGGCCGCTTTTTTTCCGCAGGATTGAATCGACAAAACTGCGCAAATGAGCGCGATGGCTACCGGTAAAAATGTTAATTTTTTCATAGGGTTATAAATTATTGCTAAATGATGTTGGCGATGAATTTGTATACTTTGTAGGTGTATGACGATGCAGCCATCGGGCAGCTGTGCTTCAGGCTTTCGGCATCAGGCAAAAAACGGTCAGCCTTGTAAGGGAAATGAGCTTTAAAGTCATTTACGATTGCATTGCCTGTATTTTTTAGCGGGAAGAAGGTAAAGATCACAATACTGGTTTGCGGATTTACCAGCACATGGTCAATGCCTTTCTCGTGCGCCATAAATGAAGTGATCTGGTTGGCGTCTTCCAGTGTGATGGGTTGTTTGATGTCTATCCGGGCCATCACCTTTGTATAGGCATCCGCGGAAGGGCGGTACACAAAATAGATGTGCACAGCGAGCACCAGGAGCAGGAACATTATGGTTCCGAAGCTGTAGCATGCGGTTTTAATAATTTTCTTTTTCATGGCAGGGGTTTTTAGACTTTCGCAAACGTTGAATTTTTACGCTTCAGTTATAATTACGAGGATATTAACATGCCCGGTTTTTGGAAAAGAAAAAATATCTTACATCGCTGCGGGAATAATTTCAGGATGTTGTACTCCGGGATGCGCAGTCCGGTAAAATAATTGCTATTTTTATTGCATCCTCATTTAACCGGTTATGAAATCTTACTGCTTATCTTACAAAATAAAATGCGTTTGCATTTTTGCGCTGCTTGGCCTGATCCTGGGCAGGCAAACCGCTCAGGCCCAAACCGACACCCCAAAATTCAAAGTCATCGCCTTCTACACCGCGCGTGACGATAAGGCCCACGTCAGTTTTGTGCACGAAGCAAACCCCTGGTTTGCCAAAATGGCTGAGAAATACCATTTTCAGTACGATTCAACCAAAAACTGGGACAACTTGAACCCGGAGTTTTTGAAACAATATAAGGTGGTGGTATTTTTGGACACCCGACCGGAGAAACCCGCCCAGCGCGAGGCATTCAAACAGTACATGGAACATGGCGGCGGCTGGATGGGCTTCCATTTCGCAGGTTTTGCGCTTACGCCTTCCGAATTCAACCAGGATTGGGACTGGTACCATAACACCTTCCTTGGTTCCGGGCAATACGTCAGTAATATCTGGCGCCCTTCGATAGCTATTTTGGATGTCGACAGGAATTTCCCGGCGACCAAACATCTGCCAAAAAAAATCACGACTTCACCGAACGAATGGTACCGCTGGGAAAAAGACCTGCGCAAAAACCCTGACATCCAAATATTGTGTTCCATCGATTCGGCCAGCTTTCCGCTCGGCACCGGCCCAAAACTCAGCGAAATATGGCACAGCGGCTACTACCCTGTCGTGTGGACCAACAAAAACTACCGCATGGTGTACTTCAATATGGGCCACAACGATATGGACTATGAGCATAAATATGATAACACAATTCGTACATTATCCTACACCTTCAGCAGCCCTGATGAATCAAAGTTAATTTTGAATACCTTGTTGTGGCTGGGGAGTGGAAAATAGAGATTAGAGACTGGACATTAGAGATTAGTTGCTCAAAACTAATCTCTAATCTCTCACCTCTGATCACTAATTGTTCAACCAATACGTCATCTTAAACACCAGCATCCTGCTTTTTACATTGAATGGACGGGGAAGGTAGTTATCGGTATAAACGATAAAAAAGTCGGATGCCGGGCGGAAACGGTATTGCAGGCGGGTATTGATATTAAAATTTCTTCCTTGCTGGTTGTACTGATAGTATCCCGTCAAGAAAAATTTATTGGTAAAAGTAACATCCACTTTTGGGCCGATGAGCCAGAAGGTGTTTTCGCCCCAGGGCTGCGGTAATTGTATGTCGCTCACCGTAGTGCTCCATGCAATGTTTACGATTGGCTGAAACCGGTAGCCAAAATCAAAGGCGAGGCTGGTTTTTTTACCATTATCATAATAGCCGCCGTAATCAAAAGTAAAGTCGTAGGTATATAATTGCTGCGGTTGCGAAAAGTAGGATAATTCGGCGTTTTCCCAGTTGCTTATCGCGCCGGTGGGCAGCATGGCGCCCGTAAAATTGGTCGGGTCAAACGGGGACAGCAATTTTACATAGTCCTTTTCAACCAGGCCGGTTAATATGCTGCGGTCCCTAAAAATAAATTGATACGATAGATAATCGCGGTAATCCGTCGGGTTAAAAGAGCCGTCGTAATAATCAGAAAAATTGATTTGCGGGCCATGGCTCAGGATAATACCATTTTTTGGAAAAAACAGGTACCCGATGTAAGGATTCAGCCTAATATAACCATCCCTTGGAACATACCCCACCTCGGCATTGTAATTAGCGCCCACGTATTCGTATTCGGCGCCTATCATCCAGTACTTATCGGCATATTGCAGGTTACCCGCATCGGTATAATCATGACCATCCTTGCCAGGTGTGAACGATTTTAACACTAACTCTTTACCTGTCCAGGCGTTCGTTGCTGAAGCGAGGTTGAATTCCATGCCGATATTACCGTTATACTTTGAGTTATTAGGCTGGCTCGACGGCGCTACCCCGGCCGGAAAGCCGAATGCTTCTTTGTCTACAAACATAAAACCGATATTGGAGCGGGCAAATACTTTTCGCTGCAGCACAACCGCCGTAAAATTTTGTGCGGGCAGGGAGTCATTGCTGCTGGTTTGCATATCCATTACACCGATGCGCCAATTTTTATCCAGTTTGCCATTAAGCCTGGCGCCGCCGATGATATTTGAGCTAAGTCCAATGCGCCGGGAAAAAAATGGGCGAATAGTTGCATAACCGAAATTGTTGAACAAATCGCCGTTCTCCAGGAAAAACTGCCGTGTTTCAGGGTAGAAAAGCTCAAAACGGCTGTAATCGATCACCTGCTTGTCGGCGTCTACCTGCGAAAAATCAGGATTAACCGTCAAATCCAGGTTAAGTGCCGACGACATGGCGATCTTCGCATCGGCCCCCACTTCTGCTTTCGTAGCTATCGGCAGGTGATCCGCGTAATCTTTGCTGATGGATGTAAGTGCATAAGGTATAACAGCCAGGTTGGAGCCGGCCTCGGGGGGCGGGTTGTCCCAAAACAAAGTTCCGGTATAAGCCAGCGAGGCCGTGGGAAATTGCCGGGGCACAGGCGCCCAGGCCGATTTCTCGGTTGTCTTCAGGTCGTTGCGGCTAAAATTGATGCCCCATTCGGTTATTCCTTTTTTATAGCGGATAGCTTTGAAGGGTATAGCCGCCTCAAAAATGTATTTATCAGGATAGTCCTTTACTGCCGATACCCACTTGTTCGTCCAGTTGAGATCAACGTTGCCTCCGTTGTACATGGTGCCATCCCACTCCGCTCCTGCCGCGTTCGCCCCGAAGGAATAGCCGCTGGTGAGGTCGTTGAAGGTATCCATGAAGAAAATGAAGTTGTCATTTTTAGTAAAGCTGAAATCCCGCTTTAACGATTCAACCATATTTGGCCCTGGCAGCCCCTTATAACAAATGGCGATGATGTACAGGTTCTTTTTATCATAAGCCATTTTAACGGTCGTCCGCACCTTAGCCAACGAGGTATCCATAGGCAGCACCATGTGGAAGTCGATGGCGCTGTCGGCATCCTGCCACGCTTTTTCATCCATTATGCCGTCGATCTTTATCTCGGACGTTGCCTGCCGAATATGATAAACGTACTTACTATTCTTCTTTTGAGCGCTGAGCTGAAGGATAAATATGCAGTAAATAAGCGTAAATATGTATTTCAAATTCCCAATAGTTTTAAGGGCAAAATGGTTTAAAATATCGTGTTTTCAGTCAAAAAAGTTCAATAATGGGGTATTTAAAGGCAATTATATCAAATACTGATATTTTAATAGTCGGCACAGCGTAAAATGGTCTTTTTACAGTCATTATTTGTTAATAAGTGACATTTGTTAATAAAATACAGGGCCATCCGGCCTCAACAGTAAAAAAAAGTTGTAAATATTTGTTAAAATATTAGTCTGCTATCTCTGTAGATTTTATATTTGTGCAATTATTATTATCGTTCTAACCAATTAGTTCTTTATGATAAATAATGAGGTCAGTTACTACAAAAAGAGAAAGCGCCCGCTTCCTCTTTTTTTGTTTTAAGGGGGTTTGTTCGTGTTATCTTAACACTTTGTATATAACATCCAGTAAATAGCCCTTCGGATCACTGGCATATTCCCAAAACATCGCACCCGCCATTTTATTCCGTTTCACATATTTACATTTCTGCTTTACCGACCATTCGTCGTCGTAAGTAATAAATTGCAAGGTTTCGGTATTAAACGCATAGTCGGCTTTTGCATGGTGATCACGGCGCACCTCAAAACCGGGTATCTTTAAAATACTATCCCGTAATTTTGAGTAACCGCCCGCGCGCGCATTCTTTGCAGTACTATCTCCCAACCCCTTACTGCCAGGCGCCAATATTGCCGAATGCCCGTAAAAGGCCACGCCAATTACCAGTTTTTCGGCGGGGACCCCGGCAGCCTCAAATAACCTGACTGATTCATCGGCATTGTTATGTGCATTGCCTGCTTCGGATGAATATAAAGCGGTATGATGCGCGGCGATCTTCGCGTTTTCTGAATAGTCATAGGTCATTAAATTCACAAAATCCAGGTATTGCTGGGCGGCCGCCATATCGTTATTATCTACAAACGACTTAGAGCCGCCGACAGCTGTGCTGAGCAGATATTTTTTATGAGTAATGCCAGCCAGGCTGTCCGTTTGTCGTCGTAACTCTTTAAACAGCAGCGTGTAGTTCTGTTTGTCCTCCGGCCGGAAAACATTTCCTTCCAATCCCGGCAGGGAGGGATACTCCCAATCGATGTCTATCCCGTCCAGGTCAAATTTTTTGATGATATCCACTGCACTGGCCACAAACCTTTGGCGCGAAGTATCGGTGAGCACCGCATCCGAAAATTTACCGCTCCAGGTCCACCCTCCTATCGAGATCAGTATTTTCAGATCGGGGTTTTGTTGTTTGAGCAGGTTCAGGTTTCTGAAATTAACGGTGTCGGTTTTTTCATAGTGCAGCCAGGCCCGGTTATCTTTCACATCAACAAAGGCATAGTTAATGTGTGTGAGTTTTTTGGGTTGAATGATACTTGTATTGACAAGCCCGCGGAAACCACCGACATAGCCGATGATTACCTTGCCCTGTTGGGCGTATAAATTTACCACCGGCGCGATGACGAACGCGCACAGTAAGGCCGCTACCGACCGGCGAACATAGGCTTGTTTCATAAAAAATGCAGGTAAGATGGTTATACTTTTAATCTCAATCTTCTCTTTTCGAGGAACCCGGTAATAAAAATAACGATGAAACAGGTGGCAAATGATCGGATGATCCCTCCTGCGCCATAATTGAAAAAATGCCAATAGTGAATACTAAAAATTAAAAATAGCGCTTCCTGGTAGTATGGGATCAGGTAACAGGTTAGCGTGCTGGTACCGGCAGGCTTGATAATTTTGAACCAGTTTTGTTTGCCTTTAACATCGATAAGCCAGATGAAAAACTCAAATAAAATTACGCCGATGCCGGCACAGATGAGCACCCAGGCCGGGGTAGCCCGGATTTTGGAAATACCATCTGTATAGGGGCGTACAATAAATCCCAATATGATCAAGCCGGCGCCAATTCCGGCGAATGACAGCCAAACCTTTTTATAGCTGCCGTTACTGATGAGTTTGGCATACAGCATGGAAATAACCACGCCAGCCATCATGAGCGACTCGGAGTTGGCATCACCTAATACCCACAAATGAAAATCAAACCATTTGCCATGAACACCCATATTTACAGCAACGAAGATGATGAGGGCAATCAGCATGGCTTTAAAGTTGCCTTTAAACACAAGATACACCAATCCACAAACCAGGTAAGCCCAGCCTATAATACCCAATATACCCCACCATGAAGGTTCGAGCCAGCGTGTTGGGCCGCCATGGCGGCTCTCGCCCTTATACAATATGGCCAGCACAATCAATATAGCAATACCAAGGCCCATGAGCGTATATTTTTTTGCCTTCGCCAGGGTGTCGGGATAGTCAAGCCAGATGAGGAAGAAACTTAATGTTAATAATAATTCCCAAACGCCAAGGGGAAGGAGGGCTTCTTTGCTATATTCTTCCATATTTACGTGGAAAAATCCCATCACGATCAAGGCAAACGAGCGCAACAGGATATATACTGCTATTTTAGTAAACGAATCGCCTTTGCTGATACGCCTGCCGATAGCCAGGGGAATAGACAAGCCCGCAATAAATAAAAACAAAGGGAAGATCGTGTCGGCAAAATGCATACCGTCTTCCCATCCTTTCACGTGGTCTATCCATTTCGGTACGTCTTTAACGCCGCTCAAGTCGTTAACAAAAATCATGAAAAACATATTGATGGCACGGAGCACATCGATGGAAAGCTGGCGTTTTGGCGTCGGCATCATAAAAAGGCGGTTTAATCAGTTAATATATAGCACTAAATATAAAAGCTATTTTTTAAATATCAATGTATCGTTTTTGATATATTTCAAAAGAGGGGTATGCTTTTTAAAAAAATTTAAGAATTGTCTGAACACGATTGATAAGATTAAAAGATTTCCTGGATGAATAAAAACGATTCGGCATTAGCAGACATCAATTAAATCATAAAAATCAATTTAATCAACGGTTCAGACAACCTACCCCAATACTTCCTCCAGCACCTCATGCGAGCGTATATTCCCAAACCCTTCAATATGAAGGGTATAATAATCAAGCACTTTGTGGATCAGGTAACGGCGTTCATCATTACTGAGCTTAAACTGCGCCAGGCTTTCAAAAGTGCATTGCAGCAAGGCTGCGAAATTTTGCGTATGTGGGGGTGAAAGGTATAAAATACCGTCGGGTTTATAGTTTCGAAAAACACCGTCTTTCAAGTCGAAAAAGCCTGCTACGCCTGTCAATTGCGTGTCGGGATAAAAGCCCAGGTAACGCGTAAGCCGGATCAAAAAAAACAGGTGGAAATTGGCCAGGCCATCGGTTTGATGGTCCAGCCACTCGATCGCGTTAAAAACATATTCAAATAAATTCTCATCCGCCGACTGCTGCTTAACCGCTTTGTACAACACTTCATTCAAAAAAATGGCCAGGCTGCTTTTAATTACATCATAAGGAATAGTTTGCAAAACAGGAGCGTTTTTCACCTCTTTTACCCGCTGCACGTTCCCGGTGTTTTTATGGTAAACCACCATATCCAGCAAATGAAGCGGCTGAAACATATTGCTGCTGATTTTAGCCCTGGGTTTTTTTGCGCCGTTGACGATATAGGATTGCAGACCAAATTTCTCGGTAAAAACCTGTGTAATAATGCTATTGTCGCCGTAATCGGTGGTCTTAAATACGATGCCCCGGGTTTTGTGCAGCATTATTTAAAAAGCAAAAGCAGTTTTGGTAAGTAGATAACAAGGCCTGCGGTTAAAGCAAATGCAGCGGCAATAACCACTGCGCCGGCGCTCATATCTTTGATATGTCCCGCCTTTTCATTGTAACCGGGCGAAACCAGGTCGGTCAAAGCTTCGATCATCGTATTAAATATCTCGGTCACCAACACAAGCGTGATGCACAGCCCAATCCAAAGCCAGTCCTGCCGTGAATTATGGAAAAATAATCCCATCGCTACGGCAATAGTGGCCGCGCCCAGGTGTATCCTGAAGTTAAGCTGCGTCTTCGTCGCGTAAGTAACCCCCTTAAAAGCATAGCCGAAGCTACGGATCAGTTTTTTCATTTATTATGTGATAATACCTTGTTGTACCTAAACAACGCTTCAAGATTTTACCGCAAAGAACACAAAGAGGAAATCGCAAAGGACACAAAGCTTTAATGGTTTGCAAGTTTTTCCTTTGTGATCTTTGTGCCTTCTTAGCGCTCTTTGCGGTTAAAAATCAATTTCAGTTTTAGCTTTATTTTAGAGTTACGTATAACTTGAGTCCTCTCTTGCCGAACAACCAATCGCAACTTCGTTCGGACTTTCGGACTTACCCGACTTTCGGACTCATCTTCAAATCACAAATCTGCACATTTGAAAAACATTGTCACAATATCAATCACGGAAATACCCATCTAAATCTATTTTCGTAGTTTAGCAACCGGGAATAACCTGCAATAAATTGATGATCTGGAAGAAACTTGCCGACCTCATATTAAAGAATAGTATTATTTTACTCATAATAGTAGCGCTGGTTACGGTTTTTATGGGCTACAAGGCAAGCCAGGTGCGCATTACCTTCGCCGGCAGCAAGGTGCTTCCGCTAACCGACTCTGCGTATATTAAATACAACGAATTTAAAAAGATATTCGGACAGGACGCCAGCACCATGGTGATTGGTTTTAAGTCGCCGGATATTTTTAATAAAGACGTATTTAACGACTGGTATACGGTTGGCGATAGTCTGCAGCATATAAAAGGCGTTAAAGCGGTCATCTCCATTGCCAACCTGTATGACCTGCAAAAAGATACTTTAAACCACCGGTTCCTGTTAAAACCGCTGGTATCGCACCTGCTGAGCAACCAGCAGCAGGTTGATAGCATAAAAACCAAACTACTCTCGCTGCCATTTTATAAAGGCCTTATACTAAGCGATGATAACCAGGCCACCCTGATGGCCATAACCTTTGACGGAAATATTTTGAACACGCCTGCCAGGGTACCTATCATAAATACTATCCGCGATCTAAGTAAACAGTTTGGCAAGAAACACGGCATTGAAGTGCATTACTCGGGCTTACCCTACATCCGAACCGTATCCAGCGACCTGATGAAAAAGGAGTTTACGCAGTTTTTAGGGCTGTCATTACTCATCACTATCATTATCCTCATATTAGTTTTCCGTGCGGGTTACCCGGTTGTCTTCCCAATTATTGTTGTACTGCTGGGCGTAACCTGGGCGCTTGGTATTTTGGTGCTGATGCATTACGAGATCACTATACTTACGGGAATCATTCCGGCGCTGGTGGTAATAATCGGGGTGCCCAACAGTATTTTTATCCTCAACAAATATTACTACGAATTCGGTCATCATGGCAACAGGCGCGAGGCCCTGCATACCGTGATCGAAAAAGTCTCCATCACCACGTTTATTGCCAATGTTACCACAGCGATCGGCTTTGGCGTACTGTTTTTTACCAACAGCGAGCTATTGATGCAATTTGGCCTGGTTGCTTCCATTAGCATTATGGTAACTTTTGTACTGAGCCTGGTGCTCGTGCCGATCATCTTTAGCTACCTGCCCGATCCAAAACCAAAGCTAACCGGCATTAAAGACCGCAAGGTGATGCAGGCCGTGCTAATGAAAATCGACTATGTGGTGCATAATCATCGCAAAGCCATTTACGCGCTCACTGTTTTAATGGTGGTAGTTGGCTTTTATGGTTTGCAAAAGATAAATGTAAACAGCTACGTGGTTGACGATTTGCCCAAAACCAGCAATACTTTGGGCGATCTCAGGTTTTTCGAAGCGACCTTTAAAGGCGTACTGCCATTGGAAGTCAGCATCGACTCAAAAAAGAAAAACGGGGTGATGAGCGAGGTTTTTATCCGCAAGGTTGAAAAGCTGGAGACCCTGATCTCGTCCTATCCCGAGTTTAGCCATTCCCTATCGCTGATACAAGCCTTAAAGTTTTCTACCCAGGCGTTTTATGGCGGCAACAGCAATTTTTACCGGCTGCCGCAGGGTTTCGAAACCGGTTTTATCTTAAGCTATGCCGGCAAATCAGGCAAAGGGACCAACATTTTGCGCAATTATCTCGATAGTAACCGGCGCTATACCCGCGCCAGTTTTGAGATGATAGACATCGGCTCGCACCGGATGAATGTAGTGCTGGCAAAGCTACAGCCACGCATCGATTCCATTTTCAACCCCAAAAAATATCATGTAGAACTTACGGGATCAAGCATGATATTTATAAGGGGTGCAAATTATATGGTTAAAAACCTGTACGAAAGCCTTGCGCTGGCCATATTTTTAATTGCCGGGGTAATGTGGTTATTGTTCAGGGGATTAAGGATGATACTGATCTCGCTGCTGCCAAACCTGATCCCATTGGTGATAACTGCCGGAATAATGGGGTTTGCAGGAATACCGCTAAAGCCCTCAACCATATTGGTTTTTAGTATTGCGATGGGGATATCGTCCGACCAGACCATTTATTTTATTACCCGCTACCGGCAGGAGCTGCGCCACACCAGGCACAGCATTTCAAAAATAGTTTCGGACACCATCTGCGAGACGGGTATCAGCATGATCTATATCGCGATTACGCTTTTCTTCGGCTTCGGTATCTTTTCGTTTTCAACTTTCGGCAGTGTAAGCGCGCTGGGTATTTTGCTGTCGGTTACACTATTGGTAGCCATGGCTTGTAATCTTATTTTGCTTCCGGCATTTTTGTTAAGCCTGGAGAAAAGGGTGAAGAAGAAGGCAGTTAGTTGATTAGGTTGACTATTGTGTGGATTAGAATTATTAGCAAACTAATTTCCGTATATTAGTATTTTTAAGAATATGACGTTCGAAGTAATTGATATTGACACACACGATGCTTTTCAGGATATTAAAATCCCTGAGAAATATAAAATAGATGACGACAAAGTTTATGTTAAAAAAACAGGCAACGTTATTTATATTATACCTTACCACAACGCGTGGGAAAGCATGATTGATTCTGTAAAAAACTTTTCGGACGATTTTATGGAACAAAGGGAACAACCTGCTAATCAAAACCGAGAAAACCTTGACTTGTGATAGCCTTTTTACTTGATACAAATATTTGTATCTACATTATAAAACAAAATCAACCAAGTGTATTTGAACGATTTAAATCTTTATCGCTCGGAAGCGTAGGGATTTCTGCAATAACTGCTGCCGAACTGCAGTTTGGCATTAATAAAAGTTTATGGCCCGAGAAAAACAGGGCGGCTCTTGAACAATTTTTAATTCCGCTTGAAATAATTGATTTTGATTATGAAGCCGCGATTCATTATGGGGAGCTTAGAAGCACCCTCGAAAAAAGCGGTAAACCTATCGGCCCTCTTGACATGCTGATAGGCGCTCACGCACGGAGCCTTAACGTTACTTTAGTAACAAATAATTTAAAAGAATTTGTGAGGATTCCTGGATTAAAATTAGAAAATTGGGCTGCAACTTAGAAAAATGGACCTCCATCTCAACAATAAAGTAGCCGTTGTACTGGCAGCCAGCAAAGGGATCGGCAGGGCTATTGCTACTGCCTTATCTGCCGAGGGCGCCAAAGTGATTATCGGTTCCCGGAATGAGACAGAACTCAAAAAGACGGCAGAGGAAATATTTAAAATAACCGGGAATGAGGTTATGGCCATTTCTGTCGATGTTATTAATGCGGATCAAGTCGACCATTTGATCCAAACGGCAGCGGCGAAATTTGGGAAGATAGACATTTTGGTGAATAACAGCGGCGGCCCTCCTTTTAATAAGTTTGAAAACTTTAGCGACGAAGATTGGGAACAAGCTTTTGAGTTAACCCTAAAAAGTTTTGCGCGATTGAGCCGCTCTGTACTACCTTTTATGAAGGAGACCGGCAGCGGGCGGATCATCAATATTATCAGTGGGTCGGTTAAATCAGTGCTGCCAAATTCGGTGCTGTCAACCAGCATGCGCATGGGTGTTGTGGGGATGGCCAAATTATTAGCGGATGAACTCGGGCCGTTTAATATCACGGTAAATAACGTTGCCCCGGGAATGATCCTGACCGACCGCTTAAAGCACACTTTGCCAAAAGACGCGGATCCCGAACAAGCCTTAAAAGATCGTGCTAAAAATATCCCGCTCGGCCGTATCGGTAAACCCGAAGAACTGGCCGCATTGGTGGCCTTCCTTGCATCGGAGCAGGCAGCCTACATCAGCGGAACAACCATCCAGGTGGACGGCGGGGCAAGCAGGGGAATTTTTTAAGTTTAGTTGATTCGCCTGGATTAGGTTCATTTTTCACAATTCCGAATATTAATAGATGGATATATCCGCCAAAGGCGGCTCCTCCGGAGCCTGGCGTTGCTCTTTATTTTTTCTATAAACACGTGGCTCCTACGGCGTCCCCAGTCGCTTTTGAACCATTTGACATTTTGGCTCCATAGGAGCCACGTGTTTATAGAAAAAATATCGGTTGATAGGCTCCGTAGGAGCCTCCTTTATTGAAATGTGCTATTCGAAAAAATCAAACAGGTATCTATCCTCGAACGGAATCTCAAATTTTTTTAATAACCCCAAATACTCCTGTTTAAACGTTTTTTGCTGGTGATGTACCTCCTGGTTAAGCACATACTTAATTACTGTATCAAGATGCGAATGAGAATACGAAAACACACCATAGCCTTCCTGCCAGCTGAATCTCCCCCTGACCCAATTTTTATCATTGATAAATTCGTTACTTTCTACTTTTATCTCCTTAACAAAATCGGATATTAAATAGTTGGCTTAAATCCCACAAATAAATGTGTATGATCGGGCATGCAGTTAACAGCAAGCATTTTTGCTTTTCTATTTTGCACCAGCGACGTAATGTATTTATGTAATTCTTCTTTATTTGTTTTAGAGATAAGACTCTGCCGATTTTGGACTGCAAAAACAAACTGAAGGTAGATTTGTGAAAAAGTGTTTGCCATGTTTTTTTATTGCAAACTAAGGTAATAAAAAATCCACTCAATCAACCACTCACTGAATCAACGGGTGCAATTCAAAATGTCGCTTTGTTAACTAGGCGTTCCGACGGAACGCTAAAACCAATATTTAATTTTTCTACCCACCAACCGTCCCTATGGGACGAGGATTGCAGAAGTTTCGCCCCATCGGGGCGTCTGGTGGGAAGAAAGTGAAAAAATATTCTTTACGTTCTGTAGGAACGTTTGGTGGCTATGCGACAATTTGAATTGCACCCTAATCAACTTATTCAACCCACCCGCTACAACACCTTCGGGTTCAGTTCCGAATCGATCAGTTCGCCAATTGGTTTATCCATTAACCATTTGTGATGATCGTTTTTTTGCCAATTGTTTTTGTAAGGGGTAACGCGTGCGCCATCGGCAACATAAATAATCGTCATTACCTCTCGCATTTTGTTTGAATTGTTGCCCGGCGCCTGGTGAATAGTAAATCCGCGATGCCAGGTAGCATCGCCGGCTTTCATTGTTTTAGCGCGGCTAATGGGGAAATCATGGTCTTTTACATAGTTATCGAACGCGCCTTCCGACTCATCTGATATTTCGAAGTTAAATATCGAGCCTTCCTTAAACGATCCTGACGCAAAAGTAAGCATGCCCATTTCCACATCAATATCAACCAGTGGCATCCACATGGTAATGGTGTTATTGGTATCTATCGGCCAATAATATTGGTCCTGGTGCCAGGGCGTCGGGCCGCCTCCCGGTTCTTTAAATAATGCCTGGTCGTGGTAAATGCGTACATTTTCAACGCCCATCAGGTCGGCGGCAATTTTTGCCATCCTTTTACCCAACACAAACTTTTTAACCTCATCGTCCACCCGCCACAAATTCATGATCTGCAAAAAGGCTTTGCCGTAGGTATCGCGGTCATCCAGTTTCCGCTTTTCCGTGTTATACCGGTCGGCTGCTTCAACAATAACGGGGCGGTAAGCCGCTACCTCGCCGGCCGACAAAACTTCCCTTACCAGCGTGTGGCCTTTTTCCCTAAACTCACTAACATTTTCCGGAGATAATTTTTTAAAATCATCCAAAACGGGCAAATCCGCAACTTGTTTAACCATCATGTGTTGTATTATATCTCAAATTAACCCACATTTTTTATTAAAAAAAATGACGAAAATGGTGCAATAATGGATTATTTTATCCGTACTTTTATTCTCGACAACAATTTTTATTAAAATAAACCATGATCAAGGCTTCGTTCGAGGTCATTCAGCCGCTCACCGGGCAATCTTTTTTGTTCAGGAGATTTGATAATGCCGCTTTTGATGCTCCTTATCATTTTCATCCCGAATACGAATTAACATATATATTGGACGGTTACGGCAAACGTTATGTTGGCAGCCATATGGAAGATTTTAGCCCCGGCGACCTGGTATTGCTCGGCCCAAACCTGCCACATTGCTGGAAATTGGTTAATGACGGCCCAGGCCAGGCCAGGGCCAGTGCAATAGTAGTACAATTTGACGGCGCTTTTTTAGGCGAGGATTTTTTCAATAAAAACGAACTGCAGCATATAAAAAAACTTTTCCAAAAAAGCGCCTGCGGCATTAGTTTTAACGCCGGTACCAGGTCAGCGGTTAATCACCAGCTGCATGTATTGAGCAAAGAAAAAAATAACTTCAAGCTACTGATCGGCTTGCTCGAGATCCTCCAGAAACTGGCTTCCACCAACGACTATGCTTTGCTCGATCAAAACATGATGGTAGCCGAACGGAGTGTTGCCGAGCAGGAGCGTATTAACCCTGTATTTGCCTACCTGGTTGAAAACTTCAGGCAGCCAGTGTCGCTTGATGTTGCGGCCGGCATTGCAAATATGACCACCAACGCATTTTGCAAGTACTTTAAGAAGATCACCCGCAAAACATTTATGGAAACCATCATCGAGTACCGCCTTAATTATGCCATACAACAGCTGGTACAAACTGACAAACCTATTTCCGAGATTTCTTTTGACAGCGGCTTTGGAGACGTTTCGCATTTCTATAAAATGTTCAAGGTGAAGATGGGCCTCAGCCCCTTGAACTACCGTAAAAAATTTATGCGGAGTTTGGACGAAGAGGAAAAGCTGGTGGTGGCCTGAGTTACCAGATTTTACCTGACAATAGTTACAAACCCGGAAATAGGATGCGTATTGTTGTGTAAATCAATAATATAATAGTATGTCCCAACCGGCAACTTTTTGCCTTTATTGGTGCCATCCCATGGGTTGGCGTATCCAATGCTTTTAAAAACCTGCTGCCCCCAGCGGCTATAAATAAAAACCGAGCATTGCGGATAACCTTGCAACATGCCGATCCTCCAGGTGTCATTAACCCCGTCGCCGTTGGGTGTAAACGTGTTCGGAATGTTGGTTATCAAACAAGCGCCGTACCTTATGATAACCGTGTCCGAAGCGGAGCAGCCGTTTTGATCGGTAATTTTTACCCAGTAAGTACCGGTTGCGGTAACGGTGTAATAAGGCTTCGTTGTATTATCCTGCCATAAATAACTGCTAAAGGTTCCGGGGCTTAATAAAATGGAGTCGCCGCTGCAAATGGTTCTGTCGGGGCCCAGGGTAAATTCGGGGTTTACGGTCAAATTTATCGTCCTGATGCTGTCACATCCGTTCGCCGCCGTTAGCGTGTCGGCATAGGTACCACCCTTTTTATAACCCAGGTAACTATCTCCATTGCATATGCTCGCATTTAAAGCGGAAAAAGACTCCGGCTCAACTGTCAAATTTACGGTCCTTATGCTGTCGCATCCATTTGCGGCTGTTAACGTATCGGTATAAGTGCCGCTTTTGGTGTGGCCCGAATAGGCCTGGCCCTGGCAAATTGCTGCGCTGAGCGATGAAAACACTTTTTGATTTACAGTTAAGTTAACCGTTGTGATCAGGCTGTCGCAGCCGTTTGCATTGGTCAGCGTATCTATAACGGTGCCGGCTGTGGTAATCTTTTTTCCGGATGGTGTTGTATAAGCGTCGCCGTTACATATTGCAGCCCTCAAAAGCTGCGTTAATGGCGGCAGGTAGTCTATCTCAAATACATTTGAGTTAGCGCTGCAGCTTGCATTGCCCAGGTTATCCCCTTCGGCAATCGCTAAGCGGTAATAATATTTCCCCGGAACTGGCATGTTTGTAGTATAGGCCGCGTTGTTCGCGCCCTGAATATTGTTCCAGGTATTGTTGTCGGTCGAAATTTGCCACTGGTAGCCGTTTTTAGCATAGCAGGTTTCCACTGCGGACACCAACGTGGTTTTGTTGCCGCATTGGGTCTGGTAAAACCCGCCGTTTGCCCCGTTTACGCTGATGGTTGTTTTCGGCCCTATCGGCGTAAAAGTAATATCGTCAAGACCCAGGTCGTTGCCCTGGCCGCCGGGCGCGTTGTTGTGCATCCTGATCACAACGCTGGTTATGCCCGGCGGCGTTTTAAAATTCATGCTGAATTGCTGCCATTTGGCGGGTACCGTTATATCAATTGGCCCGGTATCGTAGGTATTTAACACCGTTCCGTCCGTTTTTTCAATACTGAATGTAATATCAGGGTAAATGCCACCCCGTACCTGGAACATGTTTATTATCCATGCGGCAAATTGGTAGGTGGTGCCATCGCAAAGGCCGTTAACGGTTTGAACGAAAAAATCGCTCGGCTGAAACGAGGCATCGATCACCATAAAATAGCCGTTTTGATCGCCTGTATGATCGGTTAGCGTGTGCCATTCGCCAAAACAGCCTGAAGTGTAGTTTAAAATGGAATAATACCCGTCTTCGGGGCAAGCGGTAGCCGACCAATATTGCATGGTTGTTGATGCGTTGGGAATAGCGGGCCCAAACTGGTTAAGGCCTGAGCCAAATGTTTCATTTATAATGGGTGTGCCCATGCTGCCCGTGCATTGGGCACAAACAGATAAGCTTACTATCATAACCGGCAACAAAAAGTACAGCGATTTATACATCAGGCACAAGGTTGCAATTAAAATGTTATGGAGAACCTCTCAATAAATTGGCAAGAGGCAAGATATTACAATTAAGGAAAAGAATCAATACGCTGCCGGTTTATCTTATGATGGTCACAAACCCGGAAATAGGATGCGTATTGTTGTGTAAATCAATAATATAGTAATACGTCCCGACCGGCAACTTTTTGCCTTTATTGGTGCCATCCCATGGGTTGGCGTATCCAATGCTTTTAAAAACCTGCTGCCCCCAACGGCTATAAATAAAAACCGAGCATTGCGGATAACCTTGCAACATGCCGATCCTCCAGGTGTCATTAACCCCGTCGCCGTTGGGTGTAAACGTGTTCGGAATGTTGGTTATCAAACAAGCGCCGTACCTTATGATAACCGTGTCCGAAGCGGAGCAGCCGTTTTGATCGGTAATTTTTACCCAGTAAGTACCGGTTGCGGTAACGGTGTAATAAGGCTTCGTTGTATTATCCTGCCATAAATAACTGCTAAAGGTTCCGGGGCTTAATAAAATGGAGTCGCCGCTGCAAATGGTTCTGTCGGGGCCCAGGGTAAATTCGGGGTTTACGGTCAAATTTATCGTCCTGATGCTGTCACATCCGTTCGCCGCCGTTAGCGTGTCGGCATAGGTACCACCCTTTTTATAACCCAGGTAACTATCTCCATTGCATATGCTCGCATTTAAAGCGGAAAAAGACTCCGGCTCAACTGTCAAATTTACGGTCCTTATGCTGTCGCATCCATTTGCGGCTGTTAACGTATCGGTATAAGTGCCGCTTTTGGTGTGGCCCGAATAGGCCTGGCCCTGGCAAATTGCTGCGCTGAGCGATGAAAACACTTTTTGATTTACAGTTAAGTTAACCGTTGTGATCAGGCTGTCGCAGCCGTTTGCATTGGTCAGCGTATCTATAACGGTGCCGGCTGTGGTAATCTTTTTTCCGGATGGTGTTGTATAAGCGTCGCCGTTACATATTGCAGCCCTCAAAAGCTGCGTTAATGGCGGCAGGTAGTCTATCTCAAATACATTTGAGTTAGCGCTGCAGCTTGCATTGCCCAGGTTATCCCCTTCGGCAATCGCTAAGCGGTAATAATATTTCCCCGGAACTGGCATGTTTGTAGTATAGGCCGCGTTGTTCGCGCCCTGAATATTGTTCCAGGTATTGTTGTCGGTCGAAATTTGCCACTGGTAGCCGTTTTTAGCATAGCAGGTTTCCACTGCGGACACCAACGTGGTTTTGTTGCCGCATTGGGTCTGGTAAAACCCGCCGTTTGCCCCGTTTACGCTGATGGTTGTTTTCGGCCCTATCGGCGTAAAAGTAATATCGTCAAGACCCAGGTCGTTGCCCTGGCCGCCGGGCGCGTTGTTGTGCATCCTGATCACAACGCTGGTTATGCCCGGCGGCGTTTTAAAATTCATGCTGAATTGCTGCCATTTGGCGGGTACCGTTATATCAATTGGCCCGGTATCGTAGGTATTTAACACCGTTCCGTCCGTTTTTTCAATACTGAATGTAATATCAGGGTAAATGCCACCCCGTACCTGGAACATGTTTATTATCCATGCGGCAAATTGGTAGGTGGTGCCATCGCAAAGGCCGTTAACGGTTTGAACGAAAAAATCGCTCGGCTGAAACGAGGCATCGATCACCATAAAATAGCCGTTTTGATCGCCTGTATGATCGGTTAGCGTGTGCCATTCGCCAAAACAGCCTGAAGTGTAGTTTAAAATGGAATAATACCCGTCTTCGGGGCAAGCGGTAGCCGACCAATATTGCATGGTTGTTGATGCGTTGGGAATAGCGGGCCCAAACTGGTTAAGGCCTGAGCCAAATGTTTCATTTATAATGGGTGTGCCCATGCTGCCCGTGCATTGGGCACAAACAGATAAGCTTACTATCATAACCGGCAACAAAAAGTACAGCGATTTATACATCAGGCACAAGGTTGCAATTAAAATGTTATGGAGAACCTCTCAATAAATTGGCAAGAGGCAAGATATTACAATTAAGGAAAAGAATCAATACGCTGCCGGTTTATCTTATGATGGTCACAAACCCGGAAA
>JABDHD010000015.1:0-8341 GCA_013285685.1 Bacteroidota bacterium | reverse complement strand
ACCTCTCAATAAATTGGCAAGAGGCAAGATATTACAATTAAGGAAAAGAATCAATACGCTGCCGGTTTATCTTATGATGGTCACAAACCCGGAAACCGGCGGCACATTGTTTTTAAGATCAATAATATAATAATAGGTACCCACAGGCAGGTTTTTATGGTTACTCGTCCCATCCCATGGCGTTGCGTAGCCAATACTGCTAAAAACCGACTGCCCCCAGCGATTATAAATTAAAACGGAGCATTGCGGATACGCCCGCAACGCGTTAATTTGCCAGGTATCATTAATACCATCGCCGTTTGGTGTAAACGTATTAGGGATGTTGCTGAGTGAGCAATTTATTCCTTTAACAATAACGGTATCCGAGCTTGAGCACCCATTTTCATCCATCACCCTTACCGAATAAGTACCGGGGGCTGTAACCACATATTGCGGTGCAGTTGTATTATCCTGCCATAAATAACTGCTATAACTACCCGGCGAAAGCACGATTGAATCGCCCAAACATAACACCCGGTCCTTTCCCAAATTAACCGACGGCAGCACAGTCAGGTTTACGGTTACCAAACTATCGCAGCCGTCGGCCGCCTGTAAGGTATCCACATACGTACCGGTTTTGTTGTACCCCAGGTAATTATCGCCGGGGCAAATCGTCTTTGCGATACTGGTACTGACAGAATTTACCACCACCGTTACAGGCTTTATCAAATAGCATCCGTTCGAGTTCCCCATAATGTAGTAAGTACCGCTTTGTGTTACCTGGTCAGGGTTATCCAGCGGAATTGTTGCCGCACTGTCTTTCCAATAGGTATAAACCAAACTGGACGGACTTCCGGCGGTAACCAGCGGCGACGTGATATCAACCGATGCAGAGGAACAGGCGGCCGGCGGGTTGTTGATAACCAGGTTTATGGGCACAAATTGCGAACAAACGGGTACACCTCCTGCGCAGTAATCCTGGATAAATCCCACAGGGCAGGAGTAGGAAGTGGCCGGGTCCCCTTCTTCTACCGTTGCGCCTATATCCAGCATGGTACGTGTACTAAAAACAAGATCTAAGTCGGCATAGGATTGTGCGTTTAATATCTCCTGCTTTGTATTGTTGTATATCTCAAAACCAAGCGCAGCCTCCGCCTCAAAATTAATCACTTTAAACTCCAAAAAATGTGTGCCTTTAGTTAAGGGCACCCTGAATATCCTCCAGTACATAAAATCCATGCCCTGTACGATAATGTTTCCGTCCAGCAACAGCGTTCCGCTATTATCGGCCGCCAAACCCACATAATAATCTTTAGCTACGGGAGCAGTAACGCAGGCGCTGAAGCCGAGTGTTAATGGATTGGACGCGGCCCAAACCCCTGTGCGCTCAAGCGGGCCGAACTTGGTTCCGGGCAAGTTATTCCAAAAGGAATTTATAACGGTGTCGGGGCTTCCTTTTCCGTTAATATCATAAGTGTCGTATATGAGGGTGCCCGCAACTGCATAGTTGGACGAATCTTGTGCCGAATATAACCGGTCAAGGGTGCCTGATTTGGGTGGTATAGCAGGAACAGAATTGATGACCGTGCATGTTTGGCCAACAGCCGGCCGATAAAAAAGCAGCGCCAAAAAGAGCAAAAAATACCACCTGCAAAAGCCAGGCGGTTTTATTGAAAATAAAACGCGGTAAGCTTTTGCAAATGAACCATCAACACCCTTTTTCATATTTCAATACCCTAATCTTCTTCAAAAGCCTGCTGAAACGCCTGCTTAAAAGCACCGAAGCCGATAGTATTCTTCTACGATCGGTTCATTTGGTTTATAGTCATCAGGCGCAATGAGCCCGGACGTTAAAGGTACTTAAATTTTTAAAAAAAAGACTTTTGACAATGCGCAGATTTAATGCAAGACTTGTTGACAACCTATCTATCGCAAAAAATTATGCATATTGTGAACGACGAACTGCAACCCGCTGCAGCGTGAATACCAACTAATGGATAATGGTGACGAAGCCTGAAACCGGCGGCGCATTACTAGTCAGTTCAATCATGTAATAATAGGTTCCGCCAGGCAGATTTTTACCGTTAAGTTTGCCGTCCCAGGGGATGGCATAGCCGGTACTTTTATAAACCTCCTGCCCCCAGCGGTTGTAAATCATCACCAGGCACTGCGGATAACTTGCCAATACCGCTATTTTCCAGGTATCGTTAATACCGTCGCCATTAGGCGTAAAAGTATTGGGGATTTTGCCGGCAAAACAGCTGCCTGGTGAAATGACGACGGTATCGGCAGAAGTACAACCCAATGTGTCAACTACCCTTACCGAGTAAGTTCCTGCGGCTGTAACAACATATTGTGGGTTTGTGGAATTGTCCTGCCATAGGTATTGGCTGTACCGGCCCGGATTTAGCAATATCGTATCGCCGGCACAAATTGCGCGGTCAGGGCCAAGATTGACTTTCGGGCTCACCGTAAGGTTAAGCGTAACCAGGCTGTCGCAGCCGCCTGATGTTTTCAAAGTATCCGCATAAATACCGGTTTTGGAATATCCCATAAAACTCTCTCCGGCACATATCTGCTTCTGGATGAGTGTATTGGCACTATTTACCACAACCTGTACCGGTTTGACCAGGTTACATTGATTAAAGGTTCCCTCTATATAATAGGTGCCACTTTCCGTGACCTGTTGAGGATTAGGCAGCGGAATTGTGGCCTCACTGTCTTTCCAATAGGTATAAGTCAGGCCGGACGGGTTACCCGCAGTAATAGCAGGGGCGGTTAGATCGACACCGGCTGTTAAACAAGCTGGCGCCGGATTATTCAGATTTAAAGTAATTGGAACAAATTGCGAACAAACCGGGATAGAAGATGCACAGTAGTCAAGGATAAAACCAACCGGGCACGAGTATGAACTGTCGGGGGAACCCTCCTCAACGTGTAAACCAATTTCCTGGTGAGTAGTGTAAATAAGGTTAAGGTCTGCATAACCGTTTGCCGTCGCTATTTGAGCCGCTGTGTTATCATATATCTCAAACGCGACGGCTGCCTGGCCGCCAAAATTAATGTCGGCAAATTCAACAAGGTGTTTGCCCTTGGTGAAGGTGTGCCTGTATATTCCCCAATACTCAAAAGACATATTTTGAAGAATCAATTTACCGTCGATGGTCAGAATACCGCTGTTGTCGGCGCCAAAACCCATATAATAAGTTTTATCTTCGGGAATGTTTACGCAAACGCTGAACCCAACCCTAATAGGGTTTCCGTCTTCCCAAACGTCGCAACGGTTCATCGGACCTTGCGCGCTTTGATTGTGGTATTTCCAAAAAAAAAGCTCAGTATCGATCTGTATATAGGGCCCGGCGCCAGTTGAGTCATAGATATCATATATGCGCGAGCCATTTTCCGCGTAATAATTCGAGCCCTCCCCGGCTACCAGCACGGCCAGCGTTCCCGATTTTGGTGGAGTAGCCGGAACCGAATTGATTACGTTGCATGTTTGCGCCATCGTTTTAACGGACAGCATTGAAAAAAGAAAAATCAGCAAACAACTTTTAAACCCCGCCGGTAAAAAACAGACGCGCTCCCATACGAAAAAATGATCCGCACACCTCTTCATAAGGTTTAAAATGGGCGCAATTCACCGTCGCCTAAAAAAGCATAGGTAAAAGCGTAACCAAAAGTGAGTTAAAGTATTAAAGACTGAAAGTTAGCACTATTTAACAACTTTCGCAATAGCTTCCCGGTATCTCCATCCTATCCCGTACAAAAAATCAATTCAGTACCTCAATGCCATAAGCTGGCAGGCTGACGTTAATATGGTTACCGCTTTGTGCATGGGCCGCACCGCCAAACACCTCTTTCAACCGTGCAGCATTTCTAAGTGTAATATCAGCATTCAGCGGCTTGTCTGACAGGTTAACAGCAACCACAATTTCCCTTTGGCCCAGGTACCGGGTAAAGCTAAAAACATCGGTGCTTGAGTTGGTCAATGTTTGATAGGTTCCTTTTGATATTTCGCGATGTGCTTTCCGGATGCTGATCATCTTTCTATAAAAGTTCCAAAGGGAATTGGGATCATCCTGCTCCTCTTCAAGCGATATGCCATCATTCGGCACATCATTATTAAACGTATTGCGCCAGGGGCCTTTTACTTTATACCAGTAAGCCATGCCTTTGCCCTGATCGCTTTTATACCATTCAAATGCCGAGCGATTGGGGATATCATTAGCATCGGTTGCACCGAGGGCCGCATTGGTTCCGCTCATGCCAAGCTCCTGCCCGTAGTAGATGGACGGTACGCCACCCAGTAGCAGGTTTAGCGCTGCGCCGAGTTTTAATTGATCGATATTCCCCTTTACGCCATAGCTGAACCTTGGCGTATCATGATTCTCCAGGAAAACCACCTGCTGTTTATTCGCGGGTGTAGCCAAAAACGTTGAGTCGGCCGCGGCAACGATCTGGCCTTTTTTGAACGACCGTATAGCAAACGCCAGCCGGAAGGCAAAAACCCTGTCTACTCCCCCATTTTTAAAATAGTCCAACCCTAACGAACCCCATTGCGCCTGTTCAGCAACAATCTTTAGTCTTGGGTTTACCTGCTTTAATTTACCCAGCAGCGGCCGCCAGAATTTGGTGAACAGGTCCGGCTCTTTGTTGTCCAGGTTGTCCATCATATGGTCAAGGCGAAACCCGTCAACGCCGTCGTCGAATTTTCCATCGCCGTTTGGATCAACCCAAAACTTAAACAGGCGGTAATTATATTCCTGCACACCTTTGTTGTATAGGTTAACCGTAGTTATACGGCGGTACACGCTATCGTATCCTAACAATCCATGCAGGTTAAATATTATGCTCGCCGGTGTGGTATGTGCTTTGTCATCGTATAAAATATAATCGGCATACGGCGATTTAAGGTTATTGACGCCGTCTTTCCACCAAATATGGTCCTCGGTAACATACTGCGTCTCCATATCCATATAAAATTTCATACCACGGCGGTGAAGCTCTTTTATCAGCATCAAATAGTCGTGTATAGTGCCATACGTTGGATCGATCTTTTTAAAATCATCAGCGAAATAGTTATGGTAGAAAGGCGACTGATATAATGGCGTTAGCAGTATAGCCGTTACGCCAAGTTTTTGCAAATAATCCAGTTTCAGGCGGATACCGTTCAGGTCGCCCTGCATATCGCCATTGCTGTCGTAAAAACTGCGTTGAAAAATGTGGTAAATAATCTCTTCATTACTGCGGGTTGGCGAATGGCGAATGCCAACAGCGGGCATTGTTCCGGCCATTACTGTAAAAAAACAGGTTAGCGAAAGCAAAATGGCAGTAACGGGCATTTTTAGGTTCATAGTCAGATCAATTGGATAAGTCAAATTAACCTATCATTTAAGAGCGATACAATGTAATATTTATTAGAATTATGGCGCATTTTATCTTAGTTTATTTAAAAAAATTTCAAGGTTAACAATATAAAATTTACAATATTGAATAAAATACACCAATTTATTGCCAATTCTTTCATTCTCTAAGTCAGCGTGTTTGCATTACTTTGCAGCCCCGTACGTATTTTAAATTATTGTGATAAATGTAGTTCGTGTGGACGAAATGGCTAAGGTACCATTCGGCCGGCTTTTTTGGAGAAATGAAGGAAGACTAAAAAATGGGAATAAAATGCAGGGCGGCTATTACCGATGGCCTGGGGAGTTTTACAATAGAAAATATAGAAGTACAGGACCCACTAGATGACGAAGTATTGGTGAAAATGAAGGCTGCAGGCCTTTGTCACACCGATTGCGACTCGCTAAGCTGGGGAAAACCACTAATTATCGGGCATGAGGGAGCCGGGATTGTTGAAAAAGTTGGGAAAGATGTATCCGGCCTCACTCCCGGTGATAAAGTGATCCTGAACTGGGCCATGCACTGCGGCAAATGCTTTCAATGCCTGGAAGGCAACGAGCATTTATGCGAAGTTGCTTCGCCCGTTGCGGCAGGAGGCAACGGCTATACTCCCGGCCATGCCCACCCCATGGGCACTACCAAAGATGGCAAACCTGTTTTACGCTCCTTTAATATTGGTACAATTGCCGAGTACACCCTGGTTAAAGCAGGGGCGGTAGTAAAAAATACTTCAAAAAAAATGTCTTTCCCGGCCGCAAGCATTATTAGCTGCGGGGTGATGACCGGGTACGGATCAGTTATTAATGCCGCCAAGGTAAAAGCCGGCTCCTCGGTTGTGGTGCTCGGCACCGGCGGTGTTGGTCTGAATATTATCCAGGGGGCCAAAATAGCCAAAGCCGGCGCAATCATAGCAGTGGACATTAACCCGGTACGATTGTGGATGGCGAAGAAATTCGGCGCCACCAATACCATCCTTGCCGATAAGAACGATACCGGTTTATTGCAGGCCGCGCAACAGGTTAAGGAACTAACCAATGGCCGCGGCGCTGATTACGCCTTTGAATGTACCGCCATTCCTGAGTTGGGCGCTGCCCCGCTGGCTATGGTTCGTAATGCTGGCACAGCTGTCCAGGTTAGCGGCATCGAACAGGATATCACCATCGATATGCGGCTTTTTGAGTGGGACAAACTCTACCTCAACCCGCTTTATGGCAAATGCCGCCCGGAGATCGATTTTCCGGACATTATCCAACATTTTGAAGACGGCGCCCTGCTGCTGGAAGAAATGATCACCAATACATACCCCTTAACTCACCTGAATAAAGCTTTTGACGATATGCTGAAAGGCAAAAACGCGAAAGGTGTTATCGTGTTCGAATAGCCGAGAAATGATGCCGAGATTTAAGACCTTAGAAATATCGAACCCGCTTTACGAAAACAGCCATTTGCGGTTTATCACCGTAAAAACACCTAATCTGAAAGGACGCGGCGACATAACTGTATATGCCCCTGCCGGTTTATCCTCTTTAGACACGCTGCCCATTGTGATATTGCTGCACGGCGTATACGGCAGCGCCTGGAGCTGGGCATACAGTTCGGGTGTGCATTTAAAACTGGACGAGTTGATTAAAAGCGGCGAGCTGCCACCCATGATCCTCGCCATGCCGTCGGACGGGCTTTGGGGAGATGGTTCAGGTTACCTGCCGCACGGCGCTTATGACTTTGAAAAATGGATTGCGGAAGATGTTCCGGATGCCCTTGTGGAGTGCATCGCCGGGGCAACACCCGAGTCTCCTTTGTTTATCTCAGGCTTGTCAATGGGCGGATTTGGCGCGATGCGCATCGGCGCCAAATATTCACCGAAATTCAGGGCTATCTCGGGCCATTCATCTATAACCAGCCTGGCGCAGATCAAATTTTTTGTTGAAGAATCATTAAAGAATTATGCACAGGATAATGCAGCCGATGAAGACGTGTTCGAAACCTTTCTGCGTAATCGCGAGAGTTTGCCCCCGATAAGATTTGACTGCGGTACCAACGACCTTTTGATCAACTATAACAGAAGTCTCCACAAAAAAATGGAGAAAGCGGGAATACCTCATCACTTTGAAGAAAACCCCGGCAGTCATGAATGGGCTTATTGGTCAAAACACATTATCAGCTCGCTGAAGTTCTTTGCGGCTACCCTCTGAGGCTGTCTTTTCCCGGCTGGCATAAGGCTGTCAGAAACACCGGCAACGTGCACCAACGCTATTTTTACCTGCCAAAAAGGTTGTTAAATGTAACAATCAGGTGACGGGCATTGTTAATAAAATTTACCACAAAGAAAATAATCATTTATTAGTCAATTTTTTTCGTGCGAGAAAACTATATTGGGGTTTTATTCGTTACTTTAGGTATATAAGTGCATCTCGCATTTATAATTGTGATAAGGTTTAGGTTGAAAGCCCCCAAGCAGCGAGTGTAAGGGGGCTTTTATTTTAATACCACGCTAAAACTATCGATTACCTGCCTTGTAAATCTTTCGGACTTTCCCGACTTTCGAACTAAATATGATCGACTTAAAAAAAGAATTGTACCAAAAATGCCTGGCTTATGTGCAAAATCGGCTGGAGGCTGCAAAACAGGCCCTTGATGATGTGCAGGCAGCTGTTAACGACGAGACCAAGAGCAGCGCGGGTGACAAATATGAAACCAGCCGCGAAATGATGCAGCAGGAAACCGACCGCAACCTGGCGCAATTGAACGAGGCCAACAAGCTAAAAGTAGCATTGAGCACAATAACTACAGGCGGCAGCGCCGCAACCGCAGAGCCAGGAAGCGTGGTAATTACCGATAACGGCAGCTTTTACCTGGCCATAAGCGCCGGAATAATTACCGTTAACAACGAAAAATACTATGCCGTCTCGCCCATGTCACCAATAGGGATGAAGCTAAAAGGCTTAAAATCTGGAAATAA
>JABDHD010000014.1:303-52697 GCA_013285685.1 Bacteroidota bacterium | reverse complement strand
CTTTTTCGGTAGACTGATCCGGGGAGAAGGCGGTGAGCTTGCCAATAACCTTTGCAGCACTGTCTGCCTGCGCGTAACTTTTAAAGCAACAGGTAATTACCATAAAAAGTAACAGGGGCAGCCGCCTCATTTCATTTGGTTTTTTCATTGTCGGTACTAACCTTTATAGTGGCCTGTTTGTAAGCTAAATGCCCCATCATATCCGTTCCCTCAATGGTTACCGTATAGGTTGAAGGCTTGTCGGCGGTATAAAACCAAATTTTGGCTTCACCGCTGGCATCGGTTGTGATGCTGGGCTCCCAATCGATAGTTGAGCGCAGATCTGAGGTGTTTGGGGAATCCTTTATGGTATACTCAGGCTTATAAAATGCGGCGGGCAGGCTGAAAGGCAAAGACCGGTATATATACATGCCCGGCTTGTTGTCAATAGCCGGGCCATGACCGGCGCGGGTGGTGATCTCGACAAAGGCAATGTCAGCAGCGCTAATAGAGATTAGCGGGTTAGAGAATATTTCTTTTACTGTTAACGACATGCCAGTCCTCGGGTCGATAGGGTCGTACCTGTTGAAGTAGGCCGCCGCAAATTTGGACGAGCTTATTACTTCAAGCCCCTTTATATCTTCCGCGGTATGCACCAAATAATTGTTTAAATCCCTAAAGGTTTTAACATCCAGCATTGGATTAACAGTAGTCCCGTCGATAATTAGCTTTACCGGCTGGTCGCCAATAAAATACCACTCGGGCCCTGCCATGTCCGTGTCGCAATCGGTAACATATTTATATAATTCCCAGTCCTTTTTAGCTTTTAGGCTGCCGCCTGATATAAAAGGGGCTTCCCTAAAGCCTTTAAGGTTCTCCTGCAGCAGCTGCAGCCAGGTTTTTTTACCTGCGGCCTCCAGGTCTTTTTCGTCCATCACAAAATCAGCATTGCCCGAGCCGTTGAGATTTTGCGAATCTTTGATGATCTTTTTTGCGGAAATTTTAACTTCTTTCAAAACATGGGTGCCGGGCAAAAAGTCTTTTTGCTGTTTTATCGCAGCCGCATTTTCGGTGTAAACCATTAAAATGCTATCGATGTTTACGAACCACGGCACAGGCACCGGAGCCGCAGGCTTTGTAAACAGGGGAGGTTCGGCGCCATCAACCCGCACAGCAACATTAAAGCTTTTTCCGTTTTTATTCACCGCCTTCAAAACAAACAGCGGCGAATCCACCCTGGGGAACCGGTCGAAAACAAATTTGCCGTTGTTGTCTGTCACCGTGTCAAGCAACATAGCGGGCGACTTTGAAAACAGCAGCACATGCGTCCCCTTAACCGGGTTGTTAAGCACATTGGTTACATGGCCGCTTAGGGCAAATTCGCGCTCAGGCTGGTAGGCGATGGCGGCCGGGTGCAGTACTTGCTGCCAATCGTACCCTACCCATCCCTGTGTAAGTAAAAGATTATCCAGCGCCTGCCAGGTTTTGACTGTGCGGGACGACAGGTAATAGCCCGGCTGCTCCACATAGCCTTTCAGATCGGAGGTAAGCAGCAGGTGGGTATTTATATTTTCGTCGCCGTCAGTATCCGGTTTTATTTGAGCATCGTCGGTAATTGCCATTGAAAAATTGCCGGCAACCGGGTTACCATCGGCATCGGTCACTTTTAATTGCATACCCACGCTATCCCGTTTACCATAAACAGTTTTCCCGGTAAGTATTTTTATTTTTAAATCGTCGTGCCGGTCGATGTAAACCAGGCGCTCGTTAAGCGGTTGATAGCTTGCGGTCATCAATGTAAAATGAGTGATCCCGCCAGGAAATAAACTTTTTGCAATCCTTTTCGATACCGAACTAGCCTCATTAAAATTGACGATCGCGGCATAACAAACAATTCCTCTTGCCCGGCCAATCAAAAAGTAGCTGCCTTCCGTTGTGGTAGTTTCCTTTGCGGAGGCAACTTTTACCATGAGTGAGTCGCTTTGCAGTTCGTTTTTTATCGACAGCGTGGTGCCTGTGCTTTTAACCGGCGGCAGGGCGTATTGCTTGGTGGCGCCGCCGGGTAACGTAACCTGTGCGGTATAGCTTTCGCCATCTTTTACGTCCAGGTCGAAACTCCCCATGCCGTTATGAAGGGATTTAAATGCGGCAACCTGTTTTTGAGCGCCTGAAGTAATGATCCCCGAAACTTGCAGGCCCCTGCCATCTTCGCCAATGGCTTTAAAAGCGATATGCGCGGGCAAGCCCGCCACTAACCGGCCGCCTTCGGGTAGGAATTGCACGTCTGCATTTTGCGGCCGGTTTACCGGCACCGGTACAACCGCGAGACGTTCCCTTTTATCATTTTCGGCAACCATAAGCAGGTTGTTCAATTTTTGCGGCAGCGCAAAATTAACGTCGATGCCGCCATCCACGCCGGTTACATACTTTTGGCGATACAAGCTTTTATTTTCATTCAGTACCCGCAACGTTACCGGCTGAGCGGCAAAGGGCTTATCGGGCAGGGCATTAAACCGCAGCCTGGCTTCCATCGAAGCGTTGCCATTGACCATCGAACTGCCAAAGGAGGCATTTACCAGTAACTGGCCGTTATCCGCGCCGCTTACGGTAAACGTTTTATAAAAAAAGGCTTCCTCGCCAAAATTGCGCATCCAGTTGGTATAGGCGCGCAGTGTATAGGCGCCCGGCGGAAAATATTTGCCGTCCAGGGTGACATTGCCCCATGTGACTCCCGAAACTACCGGAAGGCGGTACCTGCCAACCACTTTGCTGCTGTCGTTAGCGATATCGATATTGAGTATGGCGCTTTTATCCGAGGGGGCTAAAAAGCCATTGAGCAGGTAGGCTTTAAACCAGATTGTATCGCCCGTAGTGTAGTAAGGTTTGTCAAATTGCAGGTATAGCTTCTCGGTCGTCATATTGGCGCCGATGCTGTCGCTTTTTGCTTTCAGCGCCAGCAAGCTTTTTTTTAGATTGCCGGCGACGGGACTCGTGCTGCCGCCGCCGGCACTCACCTGGCCAAAGAGGCCGAGCGGAAAAAAAATAAATAAACAATATAAGATTTTGGTCATGGTCGGTTCCCTGGGATATTTATTGTGCGTTTAACTTGTGCCGTCGGCGTGTTATCGGTTTATTTAAGCAATTGTCGTACGGGCGGGGGATTGGTACTATGCGTTCTGTTAAATATTTTTGGCAGAGGGCAGTCCATCCAGGACGAGTAGGGCAGGAGGGGCGCCTGCAAGGACACCTCTCCGGAGGCTTTTGGGTTACAAGAGCGGTTGAAACATTATAGAAATCTCATTCAGATGTTCACCGGTCTTCAAAAAGGAATGCTTTCACGCTAAATGTTATGTGAAATACAAAAAGCGTTCAATTGTTTAAAAAATGAACACCCTGCATTCAATGACTTTATTCTTCCGGGTCATATTGCTTTTTTACATACTCCATCAGGCTTACCGCGTCAGCCTTGATTGTTTGATTGTCGATGAGCATTTCGTGGGTGATGATCCGCATTAATACCATATCTGTCGCCAGCTGGTCAAGGTCGCCCTGGGTAAGGTTCCGCATTTGTGGCGTCGGCTGAGCGTAATTCTCGAAGGATGCCTCCAGGTTTGCGGGCGTAAAGTGCGCGGTTATAAACGGATCCAGATAGCTGCGCTGGTACTGTAGGTTGATATCCTGGGCGGTGTGGACCAGCTCGATATGCCGCTCATATTGCGCAAAATATCGGATGATCTCGGAGTTGCTGAATTGTTTGAGATGTACCTGGCTCTTAATTGCGCCAAGCGCACCGGCGGAAGGATGAAACAGCCACATACTGTGCGAGTTAGCCACCATCTTTTGTATGCGCCGGGTATCGGCCTTAGCCAGGGGTTGTTTCAGCAGGCTGATCAGCGTATCATTATAGTGATAGATGGAGTCCTCTTCGCGGTATATGTGGTTTAGCTGGATGGTATCGGCCCTAAGGTCCTGCACCAGCTGCGAGGTAAGGTGTTTTACCTGCTCGTTATTATCGATGTACTCCCGGATGTTTTCGGCAATAAAGCCCATCATCACGGCGATAAATATCATAAAACCTTCAAGCAGGTATTCTTTTATGGGCTTGGGGCTATGGTCGAGTTGGGGATGATGGTGTACTTCCATGGCTTTGATTTCGGATGTCGGATGTTCGATTTCGGATTTTTGACTTTCGGGAGTTGGCCGCCCAACAGATGCATTTTCATTCGGCTCGATCGAGGCGACCGCCTGCTTTTCGCTTTCACTTTTCAGCTTCGCCTTCCCCGCCGGTTTTCGCGGCTGCCGTGCGGTAGCGTCGGGCTGCTGTTTTGGTTGCCTTTTGGGTTTTTGCGGTTTTTCGTCGCTCATAGCAGCTCCAAAACTAATATATTTTTTATTTCGGGCGGGAATTGTTTGACAATGCAAACCACTTTAACTTATTCGTCCTGCCAGTGCTCTCCGCTGTACACGCCGCCCTTTATTGGTATTTTGCTTGCTTTTATGCTAAATTGTTTAAATATGTCAGCCAGGCTGGTTACATGGTGTGCATCAACACTATTGAGCACCGCGCCAAGCACCGGGCGGCAGTAATCCGTGCCGAGAAACCTACACGGGATGCATAAACCGTAGTTGATGAAAAAGTAGTTGCCGATGATAAAATAATCTCCGCCCACATCGGGGGGGAGGCAGTTTGATATAAGCATTCCTTTTAACGCCTCTTTTTTGCAATAAGCGGAGTCGGTTATATTATAAACGGTAAACTCAAATAACGGAGTTGGGAATGTTTTGTAGACGCTGAGATAGGAATTATCGATAACCGGTTTGTTGCGCCACAAAAACAACACACCTATGGGCTTAACTGAATCGGTTTTGGCCCCGACAAACGCTTTGAACTGATAATTCCACAATGCGAGCGTATCCGGCGGATATGAATAATCCTTTAATGCAGGAGAGGAAATTATAGTTCCGCCAGGCAATACGTCCATATACTCTCCCGACACGGCGTTAGTTATTTGCGCATTATTTATTTGAGCAGCAAGGCAGACCGCGAATAATAAAAAAACTCGTTTCATCATTTTCAGGTTTAAAGGGAATCACTAATATAAGGCAATGAGCGTAAGTATTATTAAAAAAACTGTTTCAGGAATCCTTTATTTTTAATAGGCCTTTTGTTTAAGACCGAAGCAGAAAAACTATCGGATTTATTTTTTTGTTTTAAACATTTGTTTAAGTCAATTGTTTAATTTAGATTTGCCTGGAATTTAACAGGATGACTAAAGCCAACATCGACATCTCCACGGAGGAAAAGCTTAAAGAAGCTGCAAGGGTTGTGTTTACGCGAAAGGGCTTTGCAGCCACTACCGTGCGCGACATAGCGGCTGAGGCGAATATTAACCTGGCCCTGGTGAACTATTATTTTCGCAGTAAGGAAAAGCTGTTCGACCTGATCATGGCCGAAACCATTCAAAAGCTTTTTGAAAAGATCAGGCCGATCATTTACGATGAGACCACATCCATCACCGAAAAAATTGAAAGTATCGTTGATCATTACCTGGAACTGCTGATCGCGAACCCGGATTTCCCACTCTTTATTGTCAACGAGCTCCTATCGGGCGCAAAACGCTTGCCGATCATGACCGATAATGGCAAAATGTTTCTCAATTCCTACTTCGTTAAACAACTGGGCGCATTGCGAATGGAGGGTAAAATAAACTTCCACCCGGTAAATATTATCATGAACATGATCGGGATGATCATTTTTCCTTTCCTGGCCAGGCCCCTGCTATTAAAATCGGGTGCCTTGGGTGAGAGCGAATTCAGAGCGATAGTAGAGGAACGCAAAAAGCTGATCCCCCTATGGCTCACACAGATCACTAATTTATAACGAGTTTAACTACCGCAATAAAATATGCTTATGTACCACGCAAACAATAAAAACTGGTGTAAATACCTGGTCTTGTTAATAGTGGCAAGCGTTTATGTGCCCGTTGCCAAAGCACAGTCCTCCCAACTGACGATACAAGAATGTTATCAGCTGGCGCGAAAGAACTATCCGCTGATCAAACAGCGCGACCTGATCACCAAAACGAAAGATTATTCGGTTTCCAATGCCTCAAAAGGCTATTTGCCGGCATTCTCGGTTAACGGGCAGGCCACTTATCAATCCGCTGTAACTACTTTCCCGTTCACTATTCCCATCAAAGGCTTCACCTTGCCGCAATACAGCAAGGATCAATACAAAATAGACGGTGAAGTTGACCAGGTTATCTATGACGGCGGCGTTATCAAAAATCAAAAACAAACTGCCGAGGCCAACGAAGTCATACAACAGCAAAGCCTTGAGGTGGAATTATATGCTTTGTATGACCGCGTGAACCAGCTATTTTTCGGGACGCTGCTGATTGACGCGCAACTGAAACAAAATGACCTGCTGAAACAGGACGTGCAAAACGGCATCGATAAAGCCAAAGCCCAGGTGGCCAACGGCACCGCTTACCGCAGCAGCGTTGATGAACTGGAGGCGCAGTTGTTGCAGACCGATCAGTCGAGAATCGAGCTGTTAGCAAACAAAAAGGCTTATTTTAATATGCTGAGCATATTTATTAACCGCCCTGTCGACGACAATACCGTGATTGAAAAGCCCGCCACTCCTATGATGGCCGATACCGTGAGCCGCCCGGAGCTATTATCGTACGACTACCAAAAAAAGACTTATGACCTGCAGAACGACCTGCTGAAGGCGCAGCTGCGCCCCAAATTCAGTTTTTTTGTGCAAGGCGGATATGCCCGTCCGGGCCTGGATCCCCTGAGCAATAATTTTCAGTGGTATTATATCGGCGGACTGAAGCTTTCCTGGAACTTTGCCAGCCTGTACACACTAAAAAATCAACGGCGCATCATCGATATCGATAAACAAAACCTCGATATTCAAAAAGAAACTTTCCTGTTCAATACCAACCTAACCCAAAAACAGCAAAACGCGGACATTGCGAAATACGAGGAACTGATGAAAACCGACGACCGGATCATCGCCATGCGCGAATCGGTTAAAAAAGCGGCAAGCGCCCAACTGGAAAATGGGGTATTGAGCGCACACGATTATATCACCCAGGTGGATGCCGAAGACCAGGCGAGACAGAACCTTATTTTACACGAAATGCAATTGCTGCAGGAGCAATACAGCTACCAAAACACCATCGGCAATATCAAAATCCAATAATAAAAACGCTTTATATAAAATATAGATGAAAACCCGGATCTTACTATACTTAGCCCTGTTACCTGCCCTGATGGCCGGATGCAGCTCGAACAACAACGTTTCGGACGCGGAGGGAACCTTTGAAGCAGATGAAGTGATCGTCTCCGCGGAAGTTCCCGGCAAGATCATGTCGCTAAACCTGGATGAAGGGTCGATACTGAAAAAAGACAGTACCGTGGGCGAGATTGACTCCATTCCCCTCGAATTGCAAAGAGCCCAGCTGGAAGCCACGATTGGCGCCCTGCAACAAAAAACAACGGATGTAAGACCGGCTGTACAAGAGCTAAAGGACCAGATTGCAGCGCAAAAAGCCCAGCTGAATGACGATTTCCTGGAAAAAGCGCGAACCGAACGACTGATAAAGGCCGATGCCGCAACAGCGAAACAACTCGACGATATCAATACCGCAATAACGGTACTGCAAAGGCAAATTGTAGCAAACGAGCAACAAATAAAGGTAACCGAAACAAACACCGGCACGCAAAATAATACGGTATTAAGTGAGTATAAACCATTGCGTAGATCTGTCGCCGAAATTGATGACCAACTGAAGCGAACCAATATCAAAAACCCCATTAATGGTACCGTATTAACCAAATACGCCATGGCAGGTGAAGAAACATCCATAGGAAAGGCTTTGTATAAAATTGCCGATGTATCGCTGATCACCTTGCGGGTTTACATTACTGGAACGCAACTGGCACAGGTAAAACTGGGGCAAAATGTAAAGGTTTTGGTGGATAGCACCGCCAGCACCTACCGCACTTATCCGGGGGTGGTCACGTTTATTTCGGATAAAGCGGAGTTCACTCCAAAAACCATTCAAACTAAAGATGAGCGCGCCAACCTGGTGTATGCGGTTAAAATACACGTAAAGAACGATGGCTATCTCAAGATTGGGATGTACGGTGAGGTAAAGTTTTAAAAACCCCACCCCAACCCCTCTCCAAAGGAGAGGGGCTAAAAAGTGGCAAATGGCTTTGGTTTAATACTCGTCAAAAAGCCCTCTCCTTTGGAGAGGGTTGGGTGAGGCGAGCAATGCAAGATAAAAAACGAAAAAGATAAATATAATGCAACCCGTTGTCGTAGAAAATATCGTCCAGAACTACCGCACCAAAAAGATGGTAGTGGAAGCGCTGAAAGGCATTTCCTTTACCGTCGACCGGGGCGAGATATTCGGCATTATCGGACCCGACGGCGCGGGCAAAACCTCGTTGTTCCGCATCCTAACCACCCTCCTGCTGGCTGAAAGCGGCAAAGCCACGGTTGATGGGTTTGACGTGGTAACCGATTACAAGCAGATACGCAATCGCATCGGTTACATGCCGGGTAGGTTTTCATTATACCAGGACCTTTCTGTTGAAGAGAACCTGGAATTCTTTGCTACTATTTTCAATACGACCATCCAGCAGAATTATGACCTGATAAAAGACATATACCAGCAAATTGAGCCTTTTAAAGACCGCAAAGCCGGGGCTTTGTCTGGAGGCATGAAGCAAAAGCTGGCTTTGTGCTGTGCGCTGATACACAAACCCTCCGTTTTATTTTTGGATGAACCTACTACTGGTGTAGACGCGGTATCACGTAAGGAATTTTGGGAAATGCTGCACCGGCTGAAAGAACAAGGAATTACCATCCTGGTGTCAACCGCCTATATGGACGAAGCCAGCTTATGTGATCGTGTAGCCTTGATCCAAAAAGGTGAATTACTGTCGGTTGATACGCCAAAAAACATTATCGGTCAATTTAAGAAACCGTTGTGGGCCATCCGTGCCGACGAGATGTATAAGCTGATGAATGATATTGCGGCTGATCCGGCCGTTGAAAGCTGTTACCCTTTCGGCCAATACCATCACGTGGTTTTTAAAACGCAGGAAAAACGCCGTCAAACGCTCGAAGAAATTGCAAAGGGCGGGGAACATGCACATGTGGAGATCAAACCCATCGAGCCAAACATCGAAGACTGCTTTATGGCATTAATGAACAATTGAAATGGCAAAGGAAAAAGTAATAACCGCCCATGATCTAACCAAACGTTTTGGTGATTTTGTTGCCGTAAGCAAAATCACTTTCGACGTGGAAAAGGGCGAGATATTTGGTTTCCTGGGTGCAAACGGGGCGGGCAAAACCACCGCTATGCGCATGCTCTGTGGTTTGTTGATGCCGACATCGGGACAGGCAACCGTGGCCGGTTTTGATGTATTTAAACAGACAGAACAAATAAAAAAGAACATCGGGTACATGAGCCAGAAGTTCTCGCTATACGAAGATCTTACTGTTGCCGAAAATATCCGGTTTTACGGTGGGATTTACGGCTTAAGGGACGAGGCTATCAAAGAAAAAAGCGCTCAGCTGATCAAACAGTTGCACCTGGACGGCCAGGAAAAAACGCTGGTACGGGCGCTGCCGCTTGGCTGGAAGCAAAAGCTGGCTTTTTCCATCGCCATTGTGCACGATCCGGCAATAGTTTTTTTGGATGAACCAACAGGCGGCGTTGACCCGGTTACCCGGCGCGAGTTTTGGGGACTGATCTATGAAGCCTCGGCGCGGGGCATTACCATCTTTGTTACCACGCACTACATGGACGAGGCTGAATATTGTAACCGGGTATCCATAATGGTTGACGGAAGGATTGACGCGCTGGATACGCCAGCCAACCTGATGAAAGATTATTCAGCGGCGTCAATGGACGAGGTGTTTTTGCAATTGGCGAGAAAAGCGATTCGAAGTGGTGATTAGTTTAACACGGTGACCTGTCCAGCTTAAATATTTTAACACAGAGAGCGCAAAGAATGCACAAAGAACACAAAGAAGAAAATGAAAAAATCTCCGTGTCACTCTGTGCCTCCTCTGTGGCCTCTGTGGTTAAAAAAAGGTAATCTATAAACGATGAAGCAATTTTTGATTTTTGTAAAAAAGGAATGGCTCCATATCTGGAGGGACCGGCGCACGTTGTTCATCCTCATTTGGATGCCTGTGGTGCAGATCATCCTGTATGGCTTTGCCCTTACCAACGAGGTTAAAAACTCAAATATTGCCATTTTCGACCAGTCGCGCGATGTGGCTTCGCTTGCCATTTCAGATGAAATTGCCGCCAGCCGTTATTTTAACCTGGTTAAAAACGTGTATTCCTATAAAGACATTGGCGCCACCTTCAGGCAGGGTAAGATCAGGATGGCCATCGTATTCCCGCAAAATTTCCGGAACGATCTTTTGCATACCAACAGTGCGCAGATACAGCTCATCGCCGATGCATCCGACCCCAACACGGCAAATACGCTCACCAATTACGCCCAGTCGATCATCAACGATTACCAGCAATCGCTTAATCAAAACCAGCAACTGCCCTATACCATCAAAGCCCAGGTACGCATGCTGTACAACCCTGAATTGAAAGGCGCTTACAGTTTTGTTCCGGGTGTAATGGCATTGGTACTCATGCTGGTTTGTACCATGATGACCTCTATCGCAATCGTCCGCGAAAAAGAAATGGGCACCATGGAAGTGATATTGGTTTCGCCGTTGAAACCGTTTCGCATCATCATTGCCAAAGCCGTCCCCTACCTGTTTGTTTCGCTGGTTAATATTATCACCATATTGCTTTTGAGCGTGTATGTGCTGGGTGTACCTATTGTCGGTAGTCTGTGGCTGTTAATGGCGGAAAGCACCTTATTTACCATTACCTCGCTTTCGCTGGGCATATTGATCTCCAACGGCGCCAAAACACAGCAATCAGCCATGTTTACCTCCATGATGAGCTTGTTTTTGCCCACGCTGCTGTTTAGCGGCTTTTTGTTCCCGATTGAGAATATGCCCATGCCGCTGCAGGTCATTTCGAATGTAGTTCCCTCAAAATGGTTTTATATCATCATCAAGGATATCATGATAAAAGGCCTGGGCTTCGGCGCGGTTTGGGAAGAGACACTCATACTGGTGGGCATGACCGCTATATTACTGGGTATAAGTATTTATAAATTTAAGATCAGGCTGGCATGAGGATGTTAAAATTTTTACTGCAGAAAGAGCTGAAGCAGATCTTCCGCGACCCGGCCATTATCATTATCTTATTTATCATGCCCACTATACAGTTGCTGATACTGCCGGCCGCAGCTGACTATGAAATAAAGAATATTAACCTGGGGGTAGTCGATCATGATCATTCGGAATATTCGCGCAAAATGGTCGAAAAGATCACTTCATCAGGTTATTTCAGGCTGAGGGATTACAGCCCTTCGTTTAAGCAGGGTTTAAAGGCGATAGAGACCGACAAGACCGACCTGATCCTCGAAATTCCGGCCAACTTTGAACGCGACCTGGTGAAGGATAACGAATCAACATTGTTTGTTGCTGTCGACGCTATCAATGGCGTAAAGGCCGGGCTGGGCGGCGCGTATTTACAGCAGATCCTCGGCGACTACAACAACGAGATCAGGACGCAGTGGATACAAAACCCGCGCATGAGCCCGCAACCGACCATCGACGTAACCTCATCCGATTGGTATAACCCGAACATGAACTACAAAGCGTTTATGGTGCCCGGCATCCTGGTATTGCTGGTCACCATGATCGGTTCTTCGTTTGCGTCAAACAACATCGTCCGCGAAAAAGAAATGGGCACCATTGAGCAGATCAACGTGAGTCCCATCAAAAAATATCAATTTATACTTGGCAAGCTTATTCCCTTTTGGATCCTGGCGCTCAGCGTGCTTACTATCGGTTTTATCATTGCGCGGCTGGTGTATGGTATTGTTCCGGTGGGGAGCTATTTCACCGTTTATGCTTTTGCTTCTATCTACCTGGTCGCCGTTTTGGGGCTGGGGCTGTTATTATCAACTTATGCGCAAACCCAGCAGCAATCCATGCTGGTTTCGTTTTTTGTAACCATGATTTTTAACCTGATGAGCGGCCTGTATACACCCATCGAAAGTATGCCGGGTTGGGCACAATGGATCGCCCGGTTTAATCCCGTTACCTATTTTATCCAGGTAATGCGCATGGTGGTGTTAAAAGGCAGCAGCCTGGGCGATATCCGGGTGCACATTTTTATCATCCTCGGCTTTGCGCTGTTTTTTAATACCTGGGCGATATTGAATTACAGGAAGCGGACGGGCTAAAAAAATTCGCCCGTTCAAGTGTCCACACTTGAATGCTTTTCTGTATGAGCGTCCACGCTCACGATCATGAATGGGTTTACTTGTACGTTAGGATGTCCAAGCTATCGCGTGAGCGTGGACGCTCACAACTTTATGTGTTCAAGTGTGGACACTTGAACAGGCGGGATTGGCACGCTCAGGACGGCATCTCAGCCACCCTCCGCCTGCATTAACCCAACAAAGGGTTAACACAACTTAACATATTTCAATGTTAACCCAAATTAAATACCTGATAATTAATAATTTACAAAAATGAGGGTTAACGCAAAAAAGTTATTTTTTTTCCTCTTTCGTACCATCCCAAAACCGCCCGTTCAAGTGTCCACACTTGAATGCTTTTCTGTATGAGCGTCCACGCTCACGATCATGAATGGGTTTACTTGTAGGTTAGGATGTCCAGGCTATCGCGTGAGCGTGGACGCTCACAACTTTATATGTTCAAGTGTGGACACTTGAACAGGCGGGATTGGCACACTCAAGACGGCATCTCAGCCGCCCTCCCTCGCATCAACCCAACAAAGGGTTAACACAACTTAACATATTTCAATGTTAACCCCAATTAAATATCTGATAATCAATAGCTTATAAAAAACAAGGGTTAACCTAAAAAAAAGATACATTTTTTTCTTTAAACTATTGCATAAATACAGATTATTCTTTATTTTTACAGTTAAAATAAAGATTATCATGAATACCGAAACAACAGCCCTAACCAATTTTACTACTACGAAGGAAAAAATCGACCGCGTATTTGCTCTCGAAAAAATCACGCCAAAAGATGTTGAAGATTTCAACCAGCTTGAACGCGAATACTTTAACGAAATTGCCACCAAAAGATTGGAGCCTTTAAAAGGCGCACAAAGGGATAACTTTTTAAATAAAGTAGAATCGATCTTTTCTGCAAATACAAAAAACAGCGTTTGGGAATACAACCACCTGGTAATTACCAATTTCATCTCGAAATTTATGCGCGAACATGGCATCATGCCCCCTAAAAACTGCATCGTGGAACAAACCGGCCTCAGCCGGCAAACGGTTGCTAAACATTTTAAAGAATACACATCGCACCCTGAATTTACCGCAGAAATAGAGCAATTTAAATTTATGGCCAACAATATCCTGGCTACCGTTTTTAAATATGCCAGCAGGGGCGACATGCGGGCCGCCCGGCTTTATCTCGAAATGGTTGGCGCCATCAATAAAAAGCAAAATACCGTGGTGAACGAGCAAAACAACTATATCCAGATAAACAATACCATATTAAGCCAGGAAAACCTGAAGCAACTCACCGCCGAGCAGCTAAACCAGATTGAAAGTTTTATAACGAACAACGGGTATGTAAAAAATGCGCGGCCGTTGGAGATAACGGAGAGCATAAGGGTATGAACGGGATTGTTGCTGGTGACGCGCTTTAACGGCATCGGATACAGTCTCCGGATATAGTGATAAGTGGGTAGAAAAGATGGATAACGGATTCCTGTGAGGCGCCCCGGTTGCAATTCAAATTGTCGCTAACCGGCTAATTTTGGCTAAAGCCCTTGTCGCTTTGTTATCTAACCGTCCCTTAAAGTGGCTGTTGCACAACGTTAATTGATTGATTAATGCCGCGTTAGCGGCTACCTCTTTGTAGCAACGATCCAACCCCAGATAATTGCCGCGTCAGCGGCTACCTATTGATTATGAATATCATGTCGAAATAATAGGTAGCCGCTGACGCGGCATAAAAACATATGTGATCTGTGCTACAAAGAGGTAGCCCCGATGGGGCATTGCAGTCTGCCATAACTGATGAATGTGATTTTCTGCATAAACTTCTGTTGTGCAACAGCTTTAAAAGGGACGGCAATGAATCGCTGATATTATATATTCATTGCCGTCGGTTTTAACCGACGGGTAAAAGAGTTACCAAAACGCGGCTTTAGCCAAAGTCCGCCGATTGCCGCCCGGAAAAAGATCCTTAGCGACAATTTGATTTGCCGCCACGCCCGCCCCTCCTCAACATTTTATGAAATATTGTGTATTTTTGTGTAGTAACGCGCATTACGATGAAAAATTTAGAACGCATAACCCTCAACCCGGATGTAATGGGTGGCAAGCCATGCATTAAAGGCCTGAGGATGACGGTTGGGACTATTATTGGCCTTTTGGCTTCCGGCCTCACTACCGAGGAGGTTTTAAAAATGTACCCTTATCTGCAAATCGAAGATATTATGGCCGCTTTGTCCTATGCGGCCTGGCGTTCCGAAGAAATAGAAGTTCCGCTGGCAACTGCATGAAACTGTTGATAGATATGAACTTATCCCGCCTGGGTTGAAGAATTTAAAAGTCAGGGTTTTGAATCTGCTCATTGGTCAACCATTGGCAAACCTGATGTCCCTGACCATTCCCGCCTTTGTTGGTGTTGTCACCAACAAACCGTGGTGCCCGGGTATGCCCGGATTTGAATATAATTTAATGGACAACTTCCCGCCTTTGTTGGTGTTGTCACCAACAAACCGTGGTGCCCGGGTATGCCCGGATTTGAATATAATTTAATGGACAACTTCGATATATAAAACTAATCCAGTAGGTTCTTGTAAATGCTTGAAACATGGTCCTTGTTGGTGAAAACACCAACAAGGGCGGAAAGCGGAAAAACCAAGTGTTATACAAGTCAGAACGCAAAATGTAACCGTTGAACATTTAAGTAAAATGGTAATTTCAAGTATCGGGACTTATACCGAAGTATTGAAAAAGGGTGCATTGATTGTAATTGATGAGGATAAAAAACGAATAAGGATACTTCCGTTATAATTATGAAACTTCGGTGCAGATAGGCGGCGCGCGTGTCACCGGAGTCAAAGACTCCGCGCATAGCTAATTCGTAGACGCAGTCTACGAACAGCGGAGGGGATTACCGAGCACATAAGGGTATGAACGGGGTTTTGCTGGTGATGTGCTTTAATGGCATCGGATACCGTCTCCGGGATAAAGCGATAAGTGGCTGGAAATGACGGACAACGGGTTCTATAAGTCGCACATGAATACACCGCGCCTCCGGCCTGCGCATACTTACGAGGGATTGTGCGGAAGATGGATCAGCCAAGTAAATTTTATCCCATTAGCCACTCTTCAATCCCAGGCCCGATTTTGATCGCTAAATGATTAACTAATACCTCAAACAGCCTTCTCAATTTTTCATTCCACGGGGCTTTCTGAAAATGACCGAGACTTTTGCTATACCAAAAATCTTTATTTTTAAATTCACCTTCATGTTTCGCAAATTTACTCAGCCAGAACGTTTCATAGAATGGCACAAGAAAGAAACGGTACCCGCCATGATTTAATCGGCTGAATACTTCAATTTCTCTTTTCAATACGACAAGCTGATACCTCACCGCTTCTTCAGCAGAACTATTTAAGCTATACAACATATTCATGATAACTTGAAGTTGTGATTCATATTTCTGCTTATAGCCAATAGTAAGTTCGGCCAACTCTGTAATTGATCCGTTATTAAGTAATGCGACTTCAAACACCCTGCGGATAATTTGCAGGGTTTCTTTATCTTTAACATCGAGGTTGGGATTTTCAAAAATGTTAACAATAGCTTGTTTAAAGTTGCTGGGTAAAACATTCCCCGTGATAATATCTAAAATTAGTTGATAGGTAATTGGTATCAATACATACTCATAGAATATCAGGTCGTCCGACTGAATTTCACCTTGTCGTTTTTGCATTTCAGCATTATCAGCCGCAGAGAGAGATTTGAACGACTTGGCCTTGTCGCTGTCCAAGTGCTTCATCATGTACTTGTAAACGGTATAAACCTTGTTTAAATCACCCTCCTGAATTAGATAAAACAAACTGCGACCTAAAACTACCGAAAATTGCATGTCATCATAACTGATGGAAACCTGAATAGAAATTAAAGCCCATTTTTTTGCTTTTTTATATTCGCCTAAAAACTCGTAGGCATCCTGGAAAATGAGCGAAGTAATATACCTGCGTTCATCAAAATAAAAACCCGCCTCCAGTAAAGCTTCATCATTGCCGTAGAAAAAGCCGCGATAGGGCTTTACATATTCACCATTTAAAGTTTCCTTGGGAGCTTCTCCTGTTATCATTAATCTATTGATGTAATTCCCGACATGACCATATCGAATTACAGCAGCCTTGTAGGCTAACCTATCTGTAAAATTCGAGTTTAAAAGGTCGTAACCTTGTTCCAGCGAGCGAACCGCCTGTTCATTGTCGCCAATTAGCCAAAAGGATATTCCGAGTTCACCGTAGAGCTGTATGCGTTCCAGATTGCCATTAAACTTGTTGTCTAGGCAGGTCTTTAACGCTTTCAGAATAAACTCATGGGCCGAAAGCTCATTATACCTTGCAGACAATTGCCCATATATACGTTGTGTCTCAGGTGCCTCCGAAAAATGTGGCGGTAGATTTGTGCCAATAATTAAAGATAGTTGTTCATACGCTTCTTCATTTTTGCCAGCGTAAAATAGCTGCCTACCATATTCCCCAATAATTATGTATTGAAAAACGGGGTGTTGTAAAATCAAATTTTCATATTCGGAAATCAACCTGAATGCAGCCTTAAAATCTTTTTCTTCCTGGCAAATTAAGTAGACGATGTTTTTAAGTGCATAAGCGGCAATTAGCCCCAACTTTGTCTCCAAAGCGTAGCCCAATACTTGATACAAAGTAGCTTTGATCTTATCCCATTGGCCTTTTAAATCCCTTTCAAAAAGATTAACATAGATCATTGGCCCGGCTGCCGAATACGAGGCATTGCTTTCCGGCGAAAGCATCTCTTGTGTAAGATTAAGTTCACCAACCTGTGCGAACCAATCTTTATATTCATTGGGTTTAAGGTTGTAAAAAGTCACCCAGGCACCATTGCGAATATAATCCTCCCCAAAACCGAATGTGTGGCTTTCTCCTTCTTCACTGTACAAGTATCTTAAAGCGGCTGATAATTGCGTCATGGCAGCAATTGGGGTATCTTCAGCATGTAGACGGTACGCCATTAAATTGACAATGCCTAAAGAAAAATCATCTGTTGCCGCGGTACCCAATTGTTGCAAATCGTTCCATAAAAAAGAAGTATCTTCCTTTTGTGTCATGGCAATATTTAATTGTAAAAACCTGATAAAAATTCTGATGACCAAAGGAATATCTATGGGCATTTCCATAAAGTACCAGTACAAATTAAAGCCGAAATCGTAAAAAAGCTTTGGGGTGGTCAATAAGGAATTTAAAGCACGGACAAGCAACATCGCAGCCTCTGTATTTGCGCCACCAATGATATAGTAGTTAATGGCTTTAGCGAAATCATATTGATTGAGTTTTCGCTTGTCGATTATTGAAGCGGCTAATTGGCAATTTATGTTTTTAACCAGGCCTTCATCCAGGTTTTGACCTAAACGTTTAATTAAAGGAGATAACTGATAACCGGAATTTTGAGTAACTCTTAACCATATACCATTTAACTTATTTATTTTTTGGTCTGCCATTTTAATTAACGGCGGTACGTCACTCACCACCCTAATTTCCCTTTCCGTAAATGATCCGACAATCAATTTCAACCTAAATAACAATTCCCGGGTAGGTTCATCTTCGGTAGAATCAATCAATCTGGTATACGTTTCATTATTTAGTCCCGATGCGTAATCATGTTTAAAAATATGGTTGAGCGTTTCTGGAACTACCTCCCATGCCTTTTCACGCAGGTAAGAAGAAATAGCGTTAACAATAATAGGATGACCTTCAGAGAGATAACCAACTAATGCAGTTAACTCTTCAACCTTTTCGTACGGGGCGCCCATTAACGTTAACATTTCGGCTATGTCCTGATCATCGAATACCGGTACACCAGTTTGGTAGAATTGATCAGAAAATTGGGTTTTAACTTTGGTTGGCGCTTGATAATTACTTGTAATTATCAAAGTCCGCTCACTGGAAATAATAGCATAAATTAATTCAATAAACCACTTTGCAATAGTTTCACTACCGCTAAGGTCTGGCAAATCATTTATAATAATATAGGCGTTTTCCGGTACTTTTTCAAAAATCAAATCGAGTGTTTGTAATAAGTTATTGCCCGACTCAATATTAAATTCTTTCGTGAAGTTTCGATTGAATGTGACAGGAAGCATCGTAGTGACTAATCCTCCTGTTTCTAACCAATATACAGAATGCTGTTGCCTTTTAGCCAACAAAAATGCAATGTTTGTCTTTCCCGTTCCTACGTCTCCAAATAACCAAATAACAGGGCTATTTAATCCAATAGCTTCCAATTGACTGATAAATTCCTTGCGTTCAGCAAGCATTTTAATTTGGGGCAATCTTAGGCCTAAAGAAAAATCGTTTTCAATTGTGCTTTGGGGCGCAATCGTACCTTTAAAAGCGGCCAGTTGTTGAGATAGCTGTTCAACGATAGTTGTAAGGTCAGGTGTAGTTGGAGGTACACGCTCATTTTCCGAGACTGGTCGAAGTTCTTTTTCGCACAACTCCTTAATTTCTAAGAAACGCGGATAGTTCTGATGGTAACATTGTTTAATTTTTTCAGATACTTCTTTTAAATAAACAATGTCCCTTTTAACATCGAAGGAAGGAAGAAATAGTGTAGGCCTTGTACGCGACCCAAACTTGATAGTGGCGTGGCGGATAATAAAAAACTTAATCCCGCCGGTATAAGTCTTGTCAAGCCCGTGTTTAACTGCCGTCTTTAAATCCTCCACTATTTTCGCAGCATCCGAACGCGAGGTAACTTGAAAGGCGACCATACTTTTTGTTTCATCGCCAAGGTCTACCCCGGGATAATATTTTTTTACATCGTTAAGATCGACTAATTGGTAGTCATAAATTAAATTGAGAAGTTTTAGCGAAAATCCTTCGGATGCTTTATTGATGTCTGTATAGCTAACATAAGAATTAAATTGGATTTCGCTTTCCCATGAGGCCAGCATTTTTAATAAATAATCCAATTCTTTCTGTTCGTTCAGCATAACGAAAGCGTTTGTTTTAATTGCTAAGGTAAGATAAGAAAGTAACAGACGACACTATGGCCTCTACAATAAAAAAGAGCCGTAAAACTCCTCTGAGTATCACTTGCAATATACGCGTCCATCACATTTCCGCATTTTGCAACTAAATTTCAGTTGCATTTTTAATTTTATTTCTTTAATTTTGTCAGACAGTTCATCAATAAAAGATGAGCCTTTTACTTATCCGCTAAAGAATTTATGAAAAGAAGAAAGGATAATTGTTTATGAAATATTTTGTTAAAAAATCAAAGACAATTAAAAAGGTCAAGGCAAGAAAAATTAGTCATTCGACTATTGACAGTTCCCAAAGATTTTACCTGGGAAGAATTAATTAAAGTTTTAAACTCATTTGAATACGAGGAAGTAAAAGGCGGAAAAACCGGTGGATCGAGAAGGAGATTTGCCGATGAAAAGAAGAACATCATTACGCTGCATAAACCGCATCCGGGTAATATTGTAAAAAGTTATGCACTTCGCGAGGTGATTGCAGAATTAAAAGCAAAAGGACATATTAAAGATGAATGACATCCTACAATACAAAAGTTATTACGCTTCGGTACATTTCAGCGCCGGGGATGAGGTATTTTATGGAAAAATACTTGGCATAAATGATTTAGTTAGTTTTGAGGGCTCATCGGTAAAAGAACTAAAGAAAGCATTTAAAGACGCCGTTGAAGATTACCTGGAAACTTGCCTGGAGATTGGAAAGGTCCCCGAAAAGACCTATAAAGGAACATTTAATGTCCGGGTTCCTGTCACTTTACATAAGGAAGCATCGTTATTTGCAGCTGTTCATAATATCACTTTAAATGAGTTTGTGAAAACCGCGCTTGCTTTTAGCCTTCAGCGGCCCGAGGAAGTTAACCGGCTTATTGATAACGATAACCAAATAATACAAGCAGTTTAGGTAAGTAAGTTTTCTTTCGCCTCCTCCGCCCGTTCAAGTGTACACGCTTGAACGCTTTTTTACGTGAGCGTCCACGCTCACGATTATGATTGAATTTATTTGTAAATTGGGACGCCCAAACTGTCGCGCGAGCGTGGACGCTCGCAATTTATAGGTGTTCAAGCCGTGGACGCTTGAACAGGCGGTAGTGAGATGAGAGCACCCAAATAATGATAAACGAACCATATCCTAAAATATACTTATACCGGCGGCTGGTTCAGGCAAAGCTGTTTATCGATAACAACTATGCGGATAACATCGACCTGGACAATATTGCCGACGAGGCCTGGTTTTCCAAATTTCATTTCATCCGAAAATTCAAAAGCACATACCGGTACACGCCCCATCAATATTTAACCTACGTTCGGCTGGAAAAAGCAATGGAGTTATTGAAGGCAGGCCTGCCCGTTTCATCGGTATGTTATTCAGTAGGATTTGAAAGTTTAAGCTCGTTCAGCAGGCTTTTTAAACGCGCTGCAGGTATAACGCCTTCCGAATACATCGCCAGGCATCAAAAAATAAAAGCGCATATGGCTGAGTCGCCGTTAACTTTTATTCCCGGTTGTTTCGCGTCCAGGAACGGCTGGCTCAAAAATTAGCAATTTTGGATAAATGATATTTTAGTCGGCGCCTGTTCTTTGCATCACAATTTAATACACAAAAAGCATGATAACCAAAATGACCCATGTGAGCATCTACGTTCTTGACCAGGGCAGGGCTTACGACTTTTACACCAACAAACTCGGATTTAAAGTAATAACCGATGTACCCATGCCTGGTGGCGATCGCTGGCTAACCGTAAGCCCCCCTGAACAGCCCGAGCTTGAACTGATCTTATCGCCCGTGACCCGGACCATATTTTCTAAGGAGTCCGTCAAGGCGCTAACGGAACTTATTAAAGACGGGGCTTTTGGCGTCGGCCTGTTTACCAGTAACGACATCTTCGCAACCTATGAAGAATTAAACGCGAAGGGCGTCGTATTTACAAAAGTCCCCAAAAAGGAGTTTTACGGCACCGAAGCTATCTTTAAGGACGATTCGGGCAATTGGTTTTCACTTGCACAACTTAATTAATGAGGATTTCAAACAGAAAAATATGAAAACTATATTCGATAAACCCACCAGGGACGAATTGATTGCACGGATAAACAAGCTTGACAACAACAGCCATGCCCAATGGGGTAAAATGAATGTGGTCCAAATGATTAAACACTGCCGGCTTTGGGAAGAAATGATCTCAGGCGAGTTAAAATGCAAACGTTCCTTTCCTGGCCGTTTGGTCGGGTCGATGGTCTTGAAAGGACTGTTGAAAGATGACGGGCCACTGAAGCGTAGTACGCCCACAGCGCCTGAACTACGGGTGACCGAAACCAATGGCGTTATTGCAGCCGAGAAAGCAAGATGGATCGGCATGATCGAAAAGAATATACAATTTCCGAACCCCAATTTTGTGCATCCTTTTTTCGGGAAAATGACAAAGGAACAAATCGGGCAATTGGATTATAAGCATATCGATCATCACTTAAGGCAATTTAATGGGTAGGCGATGACCTGATGGACTAACAGATCAAAACTAACTATGGGCCGGTTGCAGGTTTGATGTTTGCTGCCGCAGCTTTTCGTAAAGCAGGATGACTTTTCGCTGAAAGGTTGTTACCTCCAGTTCCAGTTCCGAAACCTTCTTCCTGGCTGCGTTTAAATTCGTCTCCCTGACTGCCGCATCTTCAAAATCCAGTTCCCATAACTGGATTAAATTGACGCCAAAAACAGCTGCAATTTGTTCAAGCCGCGATAGGTTAACATCCGTGACCCCTGTTTCAATTTTTGACAATGCAGAAGTAGAAATATCCAGCCGGCGGGCCGCATCTCTCAGGCTCCAACCATACCTTATACGAAGGGTCCGAATATTTTGACCAACTGTAACTAGTGAATGACGACCGTCGTTCATGGTACAAACAAATAAAGTGAATATTAGCTTGTGTTATTCAAACCTGGTGCCAATCCCGATTTAACTAATAATAAAGAAGATACTTATTGATTAAGTGTGAAAATGTGTTCAGGTTTGGGGAACTATTTCCGCTAATTGCCTTTTAAGAATATTTTTTTTAACCACAAAGATTTCACAAAGAAAAGCGCTTTGCGAATTATGCGATTTTTACTTTGTGATCTTACATGTTTGTTTTTATACCACCGAGTGCTTAAGGACACTATAAACATGGACTACTTTGTGCTTTCTTAGTGTCCTTCGTGAACTCTGTGGTAAAAACTAATGATTATGAAAGTAAAGCGCCTTAGTTGAACTACTGTATTATCAGATAATTTAATGCAAAATAATTTTAATGCGTCGGCCCTGTTTATCCCCGTCAAATTTCAACCGGGTAATTTAAAATGTGTATGTTTAAGCTGACATCGGGTGATTAAAAATCCAGGTAAGTATGACCATCAAAGATTTGAACAAGGCGTTTGAAGCGCATGCCGTAAAGCTAAAATCATACCTTTTGCGGATGACTGCAAGTGTGGCCGATGCCGAGGATATCCTGCAGGATACGTATTTAAAAGCTGCGGATCATATCGCATCTTTTAATGGTGCATCAAGCCTGAAAACGTGGCTGTTTTCAATAGCCACCAACCTTGCAAAAGATAACCTGCGCGCACAAAAACGCTGGCCTGAAAATGTAACCGACATCGCCAGGGCCTCTGCTTTGGCTGACCATGAGTTTTTTGAAAAGGCCACCCATATAAGCACGACATCGCCGCATGGCCAGTTTGAGGCGAAGGAGCACATCGCTTTTTGCTTTACGTGTATTTCGAAAACACTGCCGCTTGAGCAGCAGCTCTGTATTTTTTTAAAAGACATTTATGAATTTAAACTGGGCGAGATAGCCGCCATAATAAATTCAAGCGAAGCAATGGTGAAATATTACCTTAACGCCGGGCGCACAAAGATGATCAATGTCTTCGACGGCAGATGCGCTTTAATCAATAAGCAAGGTGTTTGCCACCAATGTTCGGAGCTAAACGGCGTCTTCAATCCAAAACAAAATACGCAGCAGGAGCTGATGAAGATAGACCTGGTAAAGCAAGCCGGGGAAGGCTCAAAAAAACATTTGTTTAGTCTGAGAACAAAAATCCTTCGGGAGATCGATCCTTTCCGGTCAAAGGCTTCCGAGCTGCAGTTGCATCACCTGGAGTACAACCGGCAGCTAATGGAAAAATATTCCGAAAAAACGCAGGATTAGCCTATCGTTTCTCACTGCTCAATCGTCTAAATAAAAAAATTATGAAAATAGTACGCGTTACCTACACAACACAACCCGGATATGCCGCACAAAATGCCGGCAATATCCAAAGCGTAATGTCCGATCTGCGCCAGCTTGGTCACCCGGGCATATTTTACCACGTTTGCCTGGGCGCCGACGGTAAAACATTTACCCATACCGCTTTTTTTGAAAAAGAAGAAGATGAAAAAATCCTGTTTGACCTTTCATCCTTCCAAAGTTTCCAGCAGCAGCTTAAAGCCAGTTCACCCGAAACGCCGCCGGCGGTGGAACATCCGAGCCTCGTGGGTTCCTCAAAGCCTATTTTTACCGATTAATTTCCCTATGCCATGAAAAACGATATTGGAACAAAAGAAAATCCGGCAGCCTTAAAAACGCCGCCCTTAACGTCAGACTATACCATGCATTTTGACCTGAAGGACGGCAAAGAGATACTGGTATGCACCGTGGGCAAAACAGCTTTGCACTATGACTACCGCTGCCTTTCCGACCTGCACGAAATGCTTAAAAACCACGGCGACTGGATGGACCTCGGGAGCGCCGATGAGCAAAAGCCCGCCAAAGAAGGAACAGTGGAAGCCTGGGGACGTTCGGAAAGCAATCCTGTTGGGGGGTGGTACGGATTGAAAAAAGGACTTCGCGGGCGTTTTGGAATGTATATCCCCCCGTTAATGGAAAAACTCGGGCTGGCCGAAGTAACCCATGAAGCAAAGGGCAATAAAATGCGCGCGATCTGAGGTTAAGTCTCAAGTCTTAAGTCCGTTTGCACTTTTTGACTTAGGACTTTCGACTTAGAACTTAATTACTAATCGGCATGGTGAATTTAAAACAAGTGCCTTTACCCAACTCGCTATCGATGGCGATGGCGCCGCCATGCTGCAATACAAAGTCTTTTATTAGTATAAATCCAAGTCCTGACCCTTGTTCCTGTTCGGTGCCTAAAAATGAAGGCGATATAGCATCACTTAACAACTTGCGCCTGGTTTCTGCAGACATGCCAACGCCGTTATCCTGTACACATATCTCAACCATGGCATCCAGTGGGTTAGCGGTAACCTTTATAACGCCGCCGCCGCGCGGCGTAAACTTTATAGCATTAGTAACAACATTCTGTAAAATTGACCGCAGCATAAGCGAGTCGGCATAAATATAAATGTCTTCCGGAATGCTGTTGTCAAACCTTATCGACTTTTGTATAGCGCCTGCTTTCAGCAATTCCAGCGACTCATTTATGCCCTTAACAAGGTGCAGTTTTTCGGGACTAAACTTTGTTTTTTCGCGCTGTTTCTTTGCCCAATCCACCAATTCGTTCAACTGGTCCAGTATTTTATTTGACGTTCTGTGAATGATGCCGGCATACATCTTGATTTCCTTCGGGCCGATATTTTCAATATTCCCGTTAAGGTTTTTTGAAGATAACAACAGCGAAGTGAGCGGATTCCGGAGATCATGCGATATGACCGACAGAAATTTATCTTTTGACAGGTTTAACGCCTTCAATTCCTTGTTTAGATTTTCCAGTTCAATCGTGCGTTCCAGCACTCTTTGCTCTAAATCCTGGTTCAATAAGATCAAATCATTATTGATTTCCTGCAGCCGCTCTTCCTGCCGCCTTAGCTGTTTATTCTTTTTGTGAAGCTCAACAAAAACGGACACCTTTGAGCGCAGGATTTCGGGTTTGAAAGGCTTCCTGATAAAATCAACCGCGCCGGCCTGGTAACCCTTAAACATCGCCTCCTCTTCATAATCGTGTGCGGTAATAAATATGATGGGTACGTGTTTTAGCTTATCGCGCTGATAGATCAATTCAGCCGTTTCATACCCATCCATTATAGGCATTTTCACATCCAAAAGTATCAGCGAGAACTCCTCTTCGTGCAAAAGTATCCTAAGGGCTTCCCGTCCTGACGTGGCTTTATAAAAAGCGTATTGGCCACTCTCCAATACAACTTCCATTGACATCAGGTTATCCTCATTATCATCAACCAACAGAATTTTAATCGCTGAATCTGGAATCATAAAATTGCAACCTGTTTCAATGTCAAAAGCTAAAAATAAATGCTTATTCCGGCTGGTAAACAAAAGCGTTACTTTTGGAACGCCCCTGTGACCATAAAATTATAAACCGGCGGTTACTTGATCAACCAAACCCTCATCAGCGACAATAGCTGATCGGTTTTTACGGGTTTGGTAATATAGTCGGACGCGCCGGATGCGATACATTTCTGCCTGTCGCCAATCATCGCTTTCGCGGTAACGGCAATTATCGGCAAGTTTTTGTGCTTTGGTTCCTTTCGGATGATCTGGATAGTTTCATAACCGTCCATTTCGGGCATCATGATGTCCATCAGCACAATATCCACCTTTTGATCGCTGTTCAATACCTCCAGCGCTTCCCGCCCGCTCTCCGCGGTAATTACTTCGATATTCGATCGTTCGAAAACGGCGGTCAGTGCAAACAGGTTGCGCACGTCATCATCCACCACCAGCACTTTCTTATTATCAAGCACATCGTTGTTTACCCTGACCGTATTGATGAGATCGAGGTTTTCCCTGGCCATAGATTTCATATCGACATGAAGCAGCGTCAATATCTCCTCAAGCAGGTAAGCGTCAGATGTATTCGTTTTGGTGATGATCTTGTGGTTTAAACGTTTTAACAAAATCTGCTCGTTTTGTGTAAAGTCCCTTGCCGAATGCAATATGATCGTTGTTTGTGGCTGCTTCAAGGCGTTTATCTTGTTCAGCAAGTCGAGCCCGTTTGCATCCGGAAGGACAAAATCCAGGATAATGCAATCAAACTGTTCTTTCTTTAATAAAGAAAGGCCTTTTTTAGCGGTCGAAGCTTCGAAAACCTCAACAGCTTCACCCGACATGATCTCCGAAAGATGCTGCAGCTCGCTTTCATTGTCTTCGATGATGAGTATCTTTTTCCTTTTTTGTTCATGAAAGCGGACGACACCCGATATCAGCTCATCAAGTGAATTATTTGAGAGCGGCTTTAAATTAAAGCTCCTTGCCCCAAGCTTCATCGCCATTACCTTATTTTCTTCGCCTGAAATAAGGTGGATCGGAATGTGTCGCAAAGTGAGGTCCGCCTTCATCAGCTTAAGCAGCTTCCAGCCGTTCGACTCCGGCATGTTAACATCAAGCGTTATGGCAATGGGGTTGTATTTCTGTATGCTTTCAAAAATCTCCAGGTAACTAATGGCCACCAGTACTTTAAGGCCATAACCGTGAGCCTTATCAATCAATATTTTGGTAAAGCGCAGGTCGTCCTCAATAACCAGCAGCACTTTATCTTCTGCCGAAATATTATGCCTGTCGTCATCAATAAACAACTCGGCGGTATCAAGCAAATTAGTCCGCAAATGGGTAACCGGGTGATTTTCTTTATTGGCCTGGTTTACCGCCGGTTTTACTTCTTCCTTGTATTTTAAAGGCAGGTACAAAGTAAATACGCTGCCCTTGCCCAACTCGCTGCCAACCGTAATGGTACCGCCTAAAAGCTCGGCAAAGCCTTTGCTGATGGATAAACCGAGGCCGGTGCCGCCGTATTTACGGCTGGTTGACCCTTCCGCCTGCTGGAACGCTTCAAAGATAATTCCCTGTGTGTTTTTCGATATGCCGATGCCGGTATCGATAATAGAGAACGCGATGACCGAATCGGTATTGGGCAAGGGGTGGGCGTGATGCGCATCCGGTCTGAAAATTTCCAGTTTTACACCGCCCTTTTCGGTAAATTTAAACGCATTCGACAACAGGTTCTTCAAAATCTGGTTCAAACGCTGCATGTCCGTTTCTAACACTTCCGGCAATCCATCTTCAATATTGATCTCAAACTTGAGGTTCTTAGCTTCCGATATCGGTTTAAATGTCGATTCGGCAAATGCCGCGATCTCCTTAAAGTTAACGGGCATCACGTCCGCAAAAATTACACCCGATTCAATCTTCGACAGATCGAGGATGTCATTGATCAGTTGGATAAGGTCATCCCCGCATGAATGGATGGTTTTGGCAAACATCCGCTGTTTTTCGGTAAGGTTGCCCTCGGGGTTTTCAAACAATTGCTGCGCGAGGATTAGCAAACTATTCAATGGCGTGCGCAGCTCGTGCGACATATTGGCCAAAAACTCCGATTTATACTTGGAAGTCAATGTCAGCTGCTCGGCCTTTTCTTCTAATGAACGCCCTTTATCATGCAGCTCATCGTTCGCCCGCCTTAATTCTTCTTGCTGTGAAGATAGCTCAGCCGCCAGCGATTGCGATTGCTTCAACAATTCTTCGGTACGGGTATTGGTTTCGATATTATTCAGCACGATACCGATACTCTCCGTCAACTGGTCAAGAAAGTCGATATGGGTATCGCTGAAGTTCTCAAACGAAGCCAGCTCGATAACCGCCTTAACATTATTTTCAAACAGCACCGGCAATATAACCAGGTCGATCGGCGCCGCGCTGCCAATGCCCGAGCTGATCTGCAAATACTCCTCAGGTACGTTGGACAAGCGGATACTTTCTTTATCCTTAGCGCATTGCCCCACAAGGCCCTCGCTCAATTCAAATTCCTGGTTGATCAGTTTGCGGCTCTTTTGTGCATAACCGGCAAACAATTTCAGTTTGGGCTCGTCGGCCATGTCCTGCTCCAGGATGTAGAACGCGCCGTACCTGGCGTTTACCAACTCAGCCAACTCCGAAAGAACTTTATTTGCCACCGCGTTCCGGTCGCGCTGGCCCTGCAGCATCTGCGCGAATTTGGCCAGGTTTGATTTCAGCCAGTCCTGCTCGTGGTTCCTTAAAGTCGTTCCCTTAAGGTTGGCGATCATTTGGTTGATCGTATCTTTCAACGCTTCCAGCTCACCTTTGGCATCAACGCGGATGGTTCGGGTTAAGTCGCCTTTTGTTACCGCTGAGGCCACTTCCGAGATGGAACGCACCTGCACCGTCAGATTTTGCGCCAGCTGATTTACGTTTTCCGTTAAGTCCTTCCAGGTACCCGATGCACCCGGTACACTGGCCTGGCCACCCAGGCGCCCCTGTACACCTACTTCACGCGCCACGGTGGTAACTTCGTCTGCAAACACGGCCAGCGTGTCAATCATTTCGTTAATGGTATCGGTCAGCTGCGCCACTTCGCCTAATGCGTTGATGGAAAGGCGCTGTTTAAGGTTGCCCTTTGCAACACCGGTAGCCACTTTTGCAATACCGCGTATCTGGCCGGTAAGGTTGGATGCCATCTGGTTAACCGAGTCGGTTAAGTCCTTCCACGTTCCGCCCACGCCTTTTACGTGTGCCTGGCCGCCCAGCTTTCCTTCGGTACCCACTTCACGGGCAACACGTGTTACCTCCGATGCGAACGAGTTCAGCTGATCCACCATCGTATTGATCGTGTTTTTCAGGTCGAGAATTTCGCCTTTCACGTCAATAATTACCGTTTTCCCCAGGTCACCGCTTGCCACAGCCTTAGTTACCTCGGCAATGTTGCGAACCTGGGATGTCAGGTTACTCGACATTTGATTTACCGAGTCGGTCAAGTCCTTCCAGGTTCCCGCAACACCCGGCACAAAAGCCTGGCCGCCCAGGTTACCGTCGGTTCCTACTTCCCTCGCCACACGGGTTACTTCGGATGCAAAACCACGCAGCTGGTCAACCATTGTATTAATGGTTTCCTTCAGCTGCAATATCTCCCCGCGAACGTCAACCGTGATCTTTTTTGACAAGTCGCCGTTTGCTATCGCGATGGATACGTCCGCTATATTTCGAAGTTGAGCAGTAAGGTTACCGGCCATTTTATTTACCGAGTCGGTTAAGTCCTTCCAGGTACCGTCCACACCGGGCACATTCGCCTGGCCGCCCAGTTGCCCCTCCGAACCTACTTCCCTGGCTACGCGGGTTACTTCGGATGCGAAACCGCGCAGCTGGTCAACCATGGTATTGATCGTATCCTTTAACTCCAAAAGCTCGCCCTTGGCATTTACCGTAATCTTTCGTGATAAGTCGCCCTTGGCAACCGCCGTGGTCACCTCAGCAATATTACGTACCTGCGAGGTAAGGTTATCCGCCATTTTATTTACCGAGTCGGTCAAATCCTTCCAGGTACCGCCTACTCCGGGTACATTTGCCTGGCCCCCAAGCTGACCTTCCGAGCCCACTTCCCTCGCCACACGCGTTACTTCGGAGCCAAACGAGTTGAGCTGGTCCACCATCGTGTTGATGGTGTTTTTCAACTCGAGCATTTCGCCCTCCACGTCAACCGTAATTTTCTTGGATAAGTCACCCTTCGCAACCGCAGTGGTTACCTCGGCTATATTTCGCACCTGGCCCGTTAAGTTACCGGCCATCTGGTTTACCGAGTCGGTTAAGTCCTTCCAGGTACCGCCTACACCCGGCACATTCGCCTGGCCGCCCAGCTGTCCTTCCGAACCCACCTCCCTCGCCACACGGGTTACCTCGAACGAGAAGGAGTTGAGCTGGTCAACCATGGTATTGATCGTATTCTTCAGCTCGAGTAGCTCACCTTTGGCATCAACAGTGATTTTTCGCGACAAGTCACCCTTCGCCACCGCTGTGGTTACCCATGCAATATTGCGCACCTGGTCGGTAAGGTTACTGCCCATCTGGTTTACCGAGTCTGTCAGGTCCTTCCACACCCCGCCCACACCTTTTACACGCGCCTGGCCGCCCAGCTTTCCTTCGGTACCTACCTCCAGCGCCACACGCGTTACTTCGGATGCAAATGAGTTTAACTGGTCAACCATCGTGTTGATGGTTTTCTTCAGCTCGAGCATTTCACCCTTTACGTCAACCGTGATCTTTTTGGACAAGTCGCCATTCGCAACCGCTGTGGTTACGCCGGCTATGTTTCGCACCTGCGAGGTAAGGTTACCCGCCATACGGTTCACCGAGTCGGTTAAGTCCTTCCACGTTCCGGCAACACCCGGCACTTTAGCCTGGCCCCCCAGCTTGCCTTCGGTACCTACTTCCAGTGCTACACGTGTTACTTCGGAGGAGAAGGAGTTCAGCTGGTCAACCATCGTATTGATCGTATTCTTCAGCTCAAGGATTTCGCCTTTAGCTTCCACGGTGATCTTCCTCGAAAGGTCTCCTTTTGCAACCGCCGTAGTCACCGCCGCTACGTTTCGTACCTGTGCTGTAAGGTTACCAGCCATTTGGTTTACCGAGTCAGTCAATTCCGCCCATACGCCTGCAACGCCTTTTATTTTTGCCTGTTCACCCAGTTTGCCTTCCGAACCTACCTGGCGGGCCACGCGGGTCACTTCCATCGAGAACAGGCGTAATTTGGAAAGCATTTGATTAGATTCCTTGGCGATGCGCAGGAATTCTCCTTTTAGCGGATGTCCGCTGATCTCAAGGGGGATATGTTTAGATAAATCCCCGTTTGCCACAGAGTTGATCATCCCGGCAATCTCAAGCGTGGGCGACGTAAGGTCAGATATTAAATTATTTAGCGAATTGACGCCTTCCGCCCATTCGCCCCGGGCATCGGCCAGCTCGATTCTTTTTGAAAGGTTGCCCTTCTTTCCGATCGTTTTCTCGGCTTCAGATATCTCTGCCACCAAACGTTCGTTCATATCAATAATATCATTTAATACTTCGCATATCCGGCCGTTTATGCCAGCCTGCGTGACCGGCATCCGGGTGCTCAGGCTTCCATTTTTTACAAGTGAAAGAACCCGAAGCAGTTCTCTTAAATCAAGTTGGTCAGCATCGCGCGGGTTTGCGACTTCAGCTTCTTCGAGCAAACTGTCTAACATGTCGGTTTTCATATAGTCAAACTTTTTGGGGATAATTACTGTAGTTGGTTTTTACATCGACTTGCCAAATACAAATTGATCACATTTAGGTTTTAAAAAAATTAAAAAAAATTTCGCAGGTTAAAATACTTATTGTGACAGATTAAAATGTTAATCTATAGCTAATCAGGGAAATTGTTAAAAAGAGGCGCTTAACCGATCTTTTCAAAACAAATCTATATAAAAATATTTAGTAATAATTAATGGAATATTAAAAACTAATTAATTTTTTATTCCGGGGCAGTGAGTTAACGCTCCCGGGCGACATAAATATTCTTTACCGGTCTAAAACAAACTAAAACAGCGCACTGTTATCAAGCTACCAATTAAAAAAAAATGTCAAAGAGAATTCTGATCGTGGAAGACGACGACGATATTTTAAACCTTTTGAAAGAGTTGCTGGAAAAAGATGGATTTGACGTAACCGGCCTGAACTACACCGAATCGATCATTAAAACTATCGAGAAGCAAAAAGCAGAACTGGTCATCCTTGACTTTTTACTGCCCGGAATAAACGGAGGCGAACTGTGCCATGAGATCAAATCGTGGCCCTCAACGGTGGGAATGCCCGTAATTATGCTTTCGGCTTTTCCAAGGGTCATTCAATCGCTGGGCAACTACGGCGCAGACGCGTTTATAGCTAAACCTTTTGACGTAGACGAGCTTTTAAAGACCGTGCATAACTGCTTTGATAACAAATTGTTTGCCGTTGCGCACAACTGAAAACAACCTCATTTTTGTAAACCGAAATACCGTTTTAAGCTTCGGTTGCGGCTTGCTAATGAAATATCATTTTTTTAAAATTAAAGCGGTATTATTGCGCGGTAAGGCTTTTGTTACAAACAATTTTAACATTTTTTAAGAATTGACATGGATACTAATGGAAACCTTTATACGTTTGCATAACCGATACATTAGTTTTGGCTTTAACATATCCACGAGAAATAATACGAGAAACAACCCGCACTAAAACATGAAAAAAAACTTTACTATACTTTCTGTAATTCTAATCACACTATTTTCCTTAACAGCAAAAGCACAAGACGACAAACCGGAGGCTAAAAGTTATATGGCATTCTATAGCGGCTTATCCATCCCCACCGGTGACTATGCCTCGAACGACTATGCTAATAACAGCGCCGGTTTCGCCCACAGGGGGGAAACCTTCGGGCTTGACTTCGGCATCTACCTTCATAAAAACTTCGGTATCGGTATAACCCTGGCTTACCAGGACCAGGGCGAACTCGACTCCCTCCAGGACGTAAACCTGGCAAACGGCTATAACACAAGTTTCACTAAAAATCAAACTTCGGTTACTTCGATTGGCCGTTATACAAACCTTACGTTTATGGCCGGCCCGCAATATTCTTTCCTATACAAAAAATTCACATTTGATCTGCGTGTGCAAGCCGGCGTCATCAAAAGCTTTACCACGCCGGCTACTACCATTGTATTTGATTATTCATCCACATCCGGCGCCACTTATTACCAGGAGAGTTCGGGCGCCCTGGCATTTGCATATGGCGCCAACTTCGGCGTGCGTTACAATTTAAGCGATAGCTGGGATGTAGGCCTGAAAGTTAGCTATATCAATTCAAGCGGACTAAAAATCAGCAATACCGGCGGCGATTCAGCTGCAACCGGCCGTTTTCAAACCAACATGCCGGTAACCCTGATTCAGCCAACTTTAGGGATAACCCTCAAATTTTAACAGGAAACTTTGCATAATATTAAAAGCGGTTGTTCTTTGAGCAGCCGCTTTTTTTATGCCGCTTGTCTATCTGCCCGGCGCATCCTTTTGGGGGTTCTGCAGCGCAATATCGAACAACAACTGTATCAAAACCGTGCAATCGTTTTCCTGTCCTCCCGCAACCGACTTAAAATCAGGCAAATATAGATTGGCATTTAGCTTGCCGGGGTTTTGTTATTATCAGCAAAAAATCATGTTCAAAAACTATCTGACGAGTGCTATCCGGAGCCTGAAAAGACACAGACTATTTACCCTGCTGAATATATTCGGTTTGGCAACGGGCATAGCCTGCAGCATCCTGATCTTTTTATGGGTAAAGGACGAACGGAGCTATGATAAATTTAACAGCCGGGCGCCACAGGTATACCGGTTAACCATCAATGTAACAGGGGTACACGCTGCCGTAACATCGCTGCCGATTGCCGAGGCAATAAAGCGACAGGTGCCTGCCGTAAATAACTTTGCACGGCTGGTGAGCCTTCACTCCATCGTTACCGTGGATAATAAAAAGTTTGACGAGCATAATATCTTTTATGCCGACCCGGCTTTTTTGCAAATTTTTAATTACCCGCTTTCACAGGGCGACGGGCAAACCGCTCTCTCCAGGCCTGACGGAATCGTAATTACCGGGGCAACTGCGCTGAAATATTTCGGGACGGAAAATCCAATGGGAAAAGTGGTCCGCATTGATGATGACGTAAAAGGGAATAATTATACCGTTACCGGGGTTATGCGCAATATCCCTCCTAATTCGCATCTTCAGTTTGATGCGCTCCTGCCACTTATCGCGTACGAAAAATCAAGCAATTACAGCTTAAATAACCCATCGGAGTGGGGTAATTTTGTGGGTTATACTTACTTGCAGTTAGATGCCAATAACACAACACCGGCTGCAATACCGGCCATAGAGAAACAAATTGGCGCGATACAGGCTGCAAACGATCCGACACATACCCGGGGGGATTTTACCTTGCAGCCGCTTACCGATATTCATTTACACTCCAATTTGCTGCTTGATGTAGACGGTAACGGTAATATCGCCAGCGTTAACATCTTCTCGTTGGTGGCAATTTTTATATTACTGATCGCCTGCATCAATTTCATGAATTTATCTACGGCACTTGCGGGCCAGCGGGCAAAAGAAGTTGGGCTGCGCAAAACATTGGGGGCGGTGCGTTTTCAGCTCATTATCCAGTTTATGTGCGAGTCGTTCCTGGTAACTTTTGTTTCGATGCTGCTGGGCCTGGCTATAGCGAGGGTTTTATTGCCCTTGTTTAACGATCTTTCGGGCAAAACCATAGCCGTTAACTTGTTCGATCCCGGCATCCTGCTGCCCCTGGTGGGCATCGCGCTCGCTGTAGGTTTAATATCGGGCAGTTACCCGGCGCTTTTCCTTTCGTCATTTAAACCTGTAAAAGTGCTGAAAGGGCTGCGCATATTCGGCGGTCAAAAAACATTTCTCCGGAATAGCCTCGTTATATTTCAGTTTGCAATAGCGGTAATATTAATGGTGAGCACGCTTGTAGTAAATAGCCAGCTTAGTTTTATCCAAAAAAGGGATATTGGCTACAACAAAGAAAACCTGCTTTACCTGCAAATGCCCCAGTCCGGCGATTTGCAAAACAATTACCAGGCTTTAAAAGCGACGCTAAGTCAAAACTCTGCAATTACCAATTATACTTTTATCGAGCATTTACCTACTTACCTTACCACCGGAACAACCGATGTAAAATGGGCCGGTAAGGATCCCCGGCAGCAAACGGTGTTTCCGCACATAGGCGCCGACGGCAATTTTCTGAAAACATTTGGCATCCGCCTGGCTGCCGGCCGGGGTTTTAATGATAATTATAAAAGCGATGAATCAAACTATGTTTTAAACGAAACTGCAGCGAAGCTGATGGGCTTTACCGCTGCAACTGCCGTTGGGAAAAATATCGAGATGAATAGCAGGCCCGGTACAGTGATAGGCGTCGTAAAAGACTTCAATTTTAAACCCGTTCAACAGACGATTGAGCCCCTGGTTTTACGTTATACCAAACAAGGCGGTTTTGTGGTGATACGAACCAGCCCGGCCAAAATGCAACCTATTATTAACCAGCTAAAAACAGCTTTCCAGAATGTCTATCCCAATTTTCCATTTTCATACGGCTTTGTTGACCAGGACCTTTCGCGCTTATATGTGGCAGAACAACGGATGAGTAAGCTTTTTAATATTTTCTCAATCATTTCTATCATCGTTTCATGTTTGGGCCTTTTTGGCCTTGCAACTTTTGCTACGCAGAAACGCCTTAAGGAAATTAGCGTTCGAAGGGTATTGGGCGCCAGCGCCGCCGGCATAGTAACCATGCTAACAAAAGATTTTGTGAAACCGGTGGCCGTTGCGCTCATCATCGCATTCCCGGTAGCCTCCTGGGCAATGAATAAATGGCTGGAAAGCTATGTTTACCGGATCAGTTTAAGTTGGTGGATGTTTGCCCTGGCGGGATTTGCGGCCGTGGTAATCGCTTTTTTAACCATCAGCTATCAATCGGTAAAGGCTGCTTTAACAAACCCCGTGGATAGTTTAAGAAGCGAATGATTTGAGTCTTAAGTCGAAAGTCTTGAGTCAAAAGTCAAAATTAATTCGGGTTCGACTCAAGACTTAAAACTTCCCCTAAAATCCCTGGGTGATATGCCATTTTTCTTTTTAAACAACTTGGAGAAATAGAAAATTGATTCGAAACCCGTATGGTAGGCGATCTCATTTATGGTAAGGGACGTCGCAGTTAACAATTCTTTGGCTTTATTGAGGCGGATATTCAGGTAGTATTGATTTGGCGAAACGCCGGTTGTTTTTTTAAATGCCTGCCTGAATTTTGAATAGCTCATTGGTATCTCCTCGAGTAACTCCTTTATCCCAATCGGGTTTTCAACAGATTCGCGCATCCTGAACCGTGCTTTCGCAATAGCCCGGCTGATTTCATCTGTGCCAAAATCCTTATTGAGCGAAATACTGTTTATCAAGCCCAACATTTCAAGGGTGATGCCGCTGATAACCTGGTGATAGCCCGAGACCGATGACCGAACACAATCCAGCAATTTGTGAAATAACCTTTGCAGGTCTTCATTTAAGCCAATATCCACAAAGGGGCTTTTCTGATCAAAAAAATGCTGGGCCATTAAATGGTCCGGGTAATACCCTTTAAAGCCAACCCAATATTCTTCCCAGCCCGAAGTTGAGTCCGGCTTGTACCTGTGCCACACACCCGGAAATAAAAAAAAACAGGTACCGGCAGTTATGTGAAAAGAATTTGTGTCGGACGACTCAAAAACACCCTGCCCTTTTGAAACATACACCAGGTAATAATCATCCAGTATCCTGCCTTTATTCCAGGTAAAGCCATGGGTTGCGGGATGCTCCTTATTATTGGGGTAGGTTTGATTGGGATCGATTTTCGAGCATCCGGCCGATGTGATAAAGAACCCCCATTTTTCATCGACCGCCGATGGTGTAAGATATTTATGAAAATTATGCATCCGCGCAATTTAAAAGAGGTTGAAATTAAATAACAATTGTCTTTTTGTCAAAAAGTACAAAAATTATGCGGCTTTATATAAGTTTAAACTGGCCTCAAGGTTTAAATTTGATAAATAATCCCGGCCCTGCTCTACCTAAAGTACAAAACATGACGGTTATAAAGTATTGTTTTAACAAAAACCGGGCTTGCCTATGAACTGCCATTTGGATGAAAACCAGGTTGAATATTACCGCACCAACGGGTTCGTGGTGATCGATGACTTTTTGTCGGCTGAGGAGCTGGAACATTGGCGCGAAACGGTGATATATGCTGTGGCGCGGCGAAATGGCCGGAAGATGCCCGGAAAAAACCTTAAAACCGGTGAAGCCGACGGCATAAATGAGGATGCCGCCTATTACGGAAAAGTTTTTGACCAGCTGCTGAATCTTTGGCAAACTGATGAAGGCGTAAAAGAATTGATGCTGGACGACCGCATCGGTAAAATGGCGGCTGATCTTGCGGGCGTTGAGGGTATCAGGATATGGCATGACCAGGCCTTATTTAAACGGCCATGGGCCAACCCCACTTCGTGGCATCTTGATACGCCTTTCTGGTCGTTCAGCGACAGGAAGGCACTATCGATATGGGTGGCGCTTGACGATGCGACGCTTGAGAATGGTTGCTTATTCTTTATTCCCGGATCATGTCATGAAACTACTTTTGAGAACAAGGGGATAGGTAAAAATATGGACAGCATTTTTGAAGTTTACCCGCAGTTTTTAAGAACAAATGCGGTAAAAGCGCCAATGAAAGCCGGCAGCTGTTCCTTTCATAACGGGCTCACCATCCATGGCGCAAATGCCAACATGACCAGCGGCTTTCGCCGGGCAATGACCTGCGCGTATATGCCTGATGGCAACACATTTAACGGAACTGCCAATATTTTGCCGGAAGAATACTTAAAAACGCTTAGCCTGGAGGACCCGCTGAATAATGACGCGCAAAACCCATTGATCTATCATCGTTAAGGGATATTGGTAAATGAATAAGCTAAAATACATACTCTTTACACTGCTATTCCTCGCCGGATTAAACGGCTTCGGGCAAAACAACGCGCCGACCGGGTTATTGTGCAACCTGCTCCCTCATCCTGAATTATCGGAGATCACCAATAAAATACCCGATTTTGGATGGATAGTAAATGCCGGCGTGAAAGACGACTATCAAACCGCTTACCAGGTTGAAGTGGCTACGTCCGCATCGCTATTGAAGCAAGATCAGCCCGATCTGTGGAACACGGAAAAGATAACTTCTTCACAGTCGATCAATATCCGCTATGGCGGAAAAAGCCTTGTGCCTCATCAGCATTATTATTGGAGGGTTTGCAGCTGGGGCAGAACAGGAAAGCGTTCTCCCTGGAGCAATTTGCAAATGTTCAACACATCCGATTTTGACCTGGCACGGGACTGGCCGGGAGAAAGCAAGTGGGTAAACCTGGTTGGCGACAATGGCAAAACGGCGTTTACATTTGAAAACCGCGAGCCTGTTAACTTTCATGATGTGCTTCCGGCCAAAACCACAGTGCTCAAAAGCGGCAATATTCTTTATGATTTTAAAAAAGATGCTTTTGCCTACCTCAGTTTAAATATTTCCTGGGATGACAAAATGAAAACTGATTCGTTGGAAGTTGCCATCGGTGAAAAAGGCGTCGGAGATTCCCTGGACGAAAAACCTGGCGGTGGGATTCTTTTTGGAATTTATAAAATCGCACTAAAAAAAGGGGTAAGCAACTATATCCTTGAACTTCCGCGTTTTGTGCCCCAGTTTCCGCATAGCGAAGTAATGCCACTGCAAATGCCCGAGGTAATTCCCTTCCGCTACTGCGTAATCAAGCCGATACCCGGGCTAAAGGTGAACAGTATTATTCAGAAAGCTTTATATGTGGAGTTTAATCCGAATGCATCGTCATTTACCTGCTCTGACGACCGGCTTAACCAGATATACGAGCTTTGCAAGTATTCAACCATCTCTAATACTTTTAATGGCGATTATGCCAACAGCGAACGGGAGCGAATGATGTACGAGGCGGATTGCTATATCCAGCAGATGTGCCATTATGCCATCGACCGCGATTTCGCTACCGGGCGGTACAGCGCCGAAAACCTGATATACCATGCCAGCTGGCCCACGGAATGGATCATGCACAGCATATTTATGGCCTGGGCAGATTACTTGTATACAGGCAATGATGAACTGATAGACAATTATTATAACGACCTTAAGGCAAAAACACTTACAGCCCTTGAAACGCCGGAAGGGTTGATCAGCTCGCGGACGGGGCTTCAATCAAAAAGTTTCCTGGCGTCAATCCACTTTGATGGCGATATGCTGCACGACATTGACGACTGGCCCGACGCCGACCAGGGCATATACCCCAACGGCGAAACGGACAACTATGAACGAAAGGACTATAATACTGTAGTGAATGCCTTTTATTACCGTGCCCTTATATTAATGTCGCGTATTGCTGCCGCAACACATCACCCGGATGACGCCGCCTTTTACGAAGCAAAGGCGGCGAAAGTGAAAATAAAGTTCAATGATGATTTTTTTGACCCGATAAACAAAATCTACACCGACGGCATTGGCAGCCGCCATTTTTCAATACAGGCCAATATGTTCCCGCTGGCTTTTGGCCTGGTGCCGGATGAATACAAAGAAAGCGTGGTAAATTATGTAAAATCCAAATGGATGGCCTGCAGCGTTTACGGCGCAAACTACCTGATGGAGGCGCTGTATAATGCAGAACAGGGAAATTATGCCCTTGAACTGATGACCAATGATTCGGACCGTGGCTGGCTCAACATGATCCGTGTGGGCGCAACCATGACCACCGAGGCCTGGGATATCAAATACGATCCGCACGATATTAGCTGGAGCCATGCATGGGCCGCATCGCCTGCGCATATTATTCCCCGCAAAATTATGGGTATCGAGCCGGCCGAGCCGGGTTACGGCAAAATAAATATTAAGCCCCAGCCCGGCGACCTGAAATGGGCCAAAATGAAGTTGCCCACCATCCGTGGCGATATTGTGGTTGAACTGAGCCAGGATCCGGGCTCATTCTTCAACCTTTATACGTCCATTCCGGCTAATACGACCGCAAAAGTATATCTCCCCAAACAGTCAGGTAACTATACCGTTACCGTCGACGGGAAGATTGTTAAAAATGCTTTTGTCGAAGGGGCCTGGGTTGTGGTTAACAGCCCGTCGGGTAGTCATTCTTTCAAAATAAAGAAAATTTAGGATGTTTTCGATGTGCGGCAAACGGTCAAAAACAGATCGTATCAGTTAAAAAATACGATGTAACGAAAATCATACAATTAATTTAAAATAAACATTTAGTATATTGTCGATAAGTTTCTTTTAAATACCCCTGTTTGTTATTTTCTATATGGTGTAACTCCTAACCGGATATTATGAAAAAAAACCTTTACATTTTTAAAGTTTGTTCCCGCTTTAGATGGATCATTATCCCCGCCGTTTTTATTTTACTGCTCATCAGTACAATAAACGCACATGCCCAGCCAGCTTCAACCGTAATTAAGGGCAAGGTAACCGACTCCAAAACAAATGAAGCGCTTACGGGTGTTTCCGTTGGGGTAAAAGGCACAACCAGGGGCTCATTAACTGACGTTGACGGCAACTACTCGATCACCGCGGCGCCTACGGATATCCTTACGTTTTCGTACCTGGGGTACAAAAAAACAGAGGTACTGGTGGCTAACAAAACTGCCATCGACGTAAAATTGGAGGTCTCCGAGAACCAGCTAAAGGAGGTTCAAATTACCACCGCGCTGGGTATCACCAAGGAAAAACGAGCAATAGGCTATTCAGAAACAGAGGTGAAAGGCTCTTCAATTACCGAGGCTCGTGAAAACAGCTTTGTAAACAGTTTGGAAGGCCGTGTTGCCGGTGTAAACGTAAGCGGTGTTGCATCGGGCCCAAATGGTGCAACCAATGTAATTATACGCGGCATTACCAGCCTTACAGGTAATAACCAACCGTTGTATATACTTAATGGCATACCGCTGGTTAATAACAATTACAATCAAACCGGAAATGACGGTTATGGCGGTAGAGATGGCGGTGATGGGATAGGCGATATTAACCCCGATGATATTGAAACCATATCTGTATTAAAGGGCGCTGCGGCCACCGCGCTATACGGCTATCGCGGCGCAAATGGCGTGGTGCTAATCACTACCAAAAAAGGAAAAGCCGGCGACGGACTTGGGGTAGAACTACATTCAAACTTTGTACGTGAGACTGTAATAGATGAAACTGACTTCCAGAATGTATATGGCCAGGGTTACAACGAAGCCAGGCCGGTGAGCGGCGCCGATGCTTTGGGTTCGATGGAGTCCAACTGGGGTGCAATGCTTAACGGAGCAGAAACTTACCAGTTTGATGGCGTAAAAAGGCCTTATTCGGCTGAGGCTAATGGTAATCTCTCGCGCTTTTACCGGCCGGGCGGCGACCTTACCAATACAGCCTCTTTTAGTAAAGGATGGGATGATGGCGACACGCGCTTCTCTGTAAGTGATTTAAATGATGAAAGCTATGTGCCAAATGCCGGGCTGCAACGGCTGACTTTTAGTAACAATACTGACCTGAAATTCGGAAAAAATTTTACGCTCGCTTTTTCTGGTCAGTATGTAAGTGAATATACCAAAAACCAGCCCAACCTTTCAGACGCGGTGGGCAACCTAAACTGGGGTCCTATGTTTGTACCACGAAATATAAATATTACCACCCTGGCGGGCCCTTTTGGTAACGGCACCATGGCTAATGGTGACGAGCTGAATCCCTTTTCAGATCCGTATACCACTAACCCTTATTTTGCTGCCTATGAACAGCAGGCAGCCATTCACCGTAATCGCTTTACAGGATCGATAAACGCAAAATACACCTTTGATAGCGGCTATTTTATAGGTTTCCAGGTGGCTGATGATTATACCAATGACAGGAACACGAGCATTGACCCTCCGGGAACAGGTTATTTGATTGATGAAGGAGTAGCCGGAGATATGCAGGAACAGAATGTAAAGCAAACTGAATTAAACCTGGACCTTACGTTTGGTAAAAACTTTAAATTCAGCAAGAATTTTACCACGAATTTACTGTTTGGCGCTAACTACAGGAAATCGGTACAGGAATATTTTACTGCAGGAGGCAATAACTTCGCTATCCCTAACCTGTATAACATCGGCAACCTTGAAAATCCATATACAACGCTGCAAACAAATAACGAAGAATACCAATCCCTGTATGGAAGCGTCGACTTTGCCTATAAAAACTTCCTTTACTTAACCGTAACCGGCCGTAACGACTGGTATTCAACTTTATCGCCAGGCATCATCAATTATTTATATCCATCCATCAGCGGTTCATTTGTTTTCTCAGAATTGCTGCATATGGACAACATGGATATGGGTAAATTAAGATTGAGCTATGCAGACGTTGGCGGCGCTGCTGATTCCCCTTATCAAACACTGCAAACCTATGGTATCAGCGGAACTTATGCTCCACCGGGTGGCGGTACCTATCCAATAGGTACGGCAGGAAATGGAACTGTACCGAACAGCGGGCTAAAACCTTCAAAAAGAAAAGAATTTGAGGCCGGAACGGAAATGGACTTTTTTAAAAACAGGCTGAGGTTTGACCTCGCTGTTTATCATAAGGAAGTTATAGACGATATTATACCGGTAACTATTGACTACACGTCAGGCTATAACACTGCATTGTTAAATGTCGGTACAATAAACTATAACGGCGTTGAAGTTGCAATGGGCGGCACACCTTTTAAAAGCCAGGATTTTACCTGGGATATCGATCTGAATTTCAGTTATACAAAAGGTAAAGTGATATCCTTAGGCGGCGAGCCTAACATAGATTTAGGTTCCGAAGCCCAGGACTGGGGTTCATTGGCGTACCTGCAGGATATAGTTGGCAAAGAGCCCCTGCAAATAATTGCCCAAGACCCTGCACGCGACGCCAATGGAAAAATTATTATCGATCCGGGACTTGGCGCTCCGGACCCTTCGCTTGCACAGCCGAAGCCTTTTGGATCGGGAGAAAATCCCTGGGGCGGCGGTATCAATAATTCGTTTAGGTATAAGCACTTTACGTTGTCGTTCCTTATTGACGGCAAATTCGGCGGGCATATATTTTCGAACACTAATATTATCGCTTACCAGGACGGCCTTTCAAAACTCACCGTCCCCGGCAGAAATCTGCTATACGGAACTGACCAGCAGAATGCAGCGGGTTACTATGGCGATTGGGCATTTGCCGACCAGGGACAGTTTGTTTACAGTGACAGTTTCATAAAATTCAGGCAGCTAATAGTTGGTTATGATTTCCCGGCAACGGCATTTCATAATAAAATACACGGCTTAAGGTTAAGTTTTGTATGCCATAACGTGTTTACTATTTTAAAGTATACACCAAATATCGATCCGGAGGAAAGTTACACCGCTTCGATATTATCACAAGGACTTGAAGCTCCGGCCGTTCCTTATTCCAGGACGCTTGGGCTAAACCTGGACATTAAATTATAAGTAAATGCATATATGTATAAACATTATAAAGACATCAGTATGAAATTTAAGACCATATATTTATTTGCATCGGCAGCCTTTATCACGATAGCTGCCGGCTCGTGTAAAAAAGAACTGACCCAGGCAAATACAAATCCGGATCAAATTACCGCCAGTCAGGTTAACCCCAATCTTTTGCTGACCACTGTTCAGCTGGCCTACACCGGGGCCCCAACCGAAGGCGGAAGTGTGTGGGTAACAAAATGGGGGGGAGTTGCCGGTTTTATTCAGCATGTAGCGTCAACAAACACCGGTTTTTATTACGGCGACAAATATTTGAATAATATTTTTGCAATGGGTGAAACGTTCCAGGACAATTATACCAGCGCTGTACAGCCTGCAGTAGAGCTATACCAGCTTACGGCCAATAAAGCACAATACCGGAACCTTCACCAAATGGCGCGTATAATGAAAGCCATGATATTTGAGCAATTAACAGACCTGTATGGCGATATTCCTTATTTCCAGGCCGGCCTGGGATATTACGACCGGATTTATACGCCGGTTTATGATAAACAACAGGTTATTTATGCCGATTTGCTGAAAGAGGTATCGCAGGCTACCGATAGCCTGGCCGAAAACGCTGATAAACCTACCGGCGATATTTTGTATTCACAGACGGCTGATCAAATTGCGGAGTGGAAAATGTTTGGCAACTCGTTATTGCTGCGGATGGCTATGCGCCTGACTAAGGTTGACGCCACAACAGCCCAAAAATATGTGACACAGGTTATTGGGAAAACCATGCAAAGCAACAACGACAATGCTATAATTCAACATGTATTGAGTGCTAACTCACTTACATCAAACCAGGATGCAGCACAAATTTTTAGCCAGGACAGCACAGATGTAAGGTTATCAAGCACTATTGTCAGTAACATGAAAAAAAATAATGACCCGCGCTTGCCTGTCGTAGCCTGGGTTGCGTACGGTTTAAAGGCCGGCGCATTCCCACGAGTTGCGGACACCAAACCGGCGGACCAGATCGGTTTGCCTCCGGGATATATTATAGGGGGCCTAAATCCGGCGATAAACCTTGATAGTGTTGCCAAGGATTCGTTGCCCAAGCAAGGCCTTGGCGGTTATTCACGAATAAGCGATAACCTGCTTTCGATTAGTGCGCCAAGTTTGATCCTTACTTACGCTGAAACCGAACTTTTGTTTGCCGATGCAGCCCAGCGCTGGGGTATCGGCGGCGACGCAGCCGCTCACTACAAGGCTGGTGTTATAGCAGCCATAACACAATTATCTGCTTATGGTCCCAATGCTACCATTAGTACTGCGGCAGCAACAACATATTTTAACGCTCAACCTTATAATCCTTCAACCGGCCTTTCACAAATCAATATGCAATATTGGCTTTGTGCACTTATGGATGAATATGAAAGCTGGGCCAACTGGCGGCGCAGCGGCGATCTGCCTCATTTAACACCAACTGATTATCCCGGTAACGTTTCAAACGGCACCATACCACGCCGGCTAACTTATCCTCCAAGTGAGAAAGTTACCAACCTGGCTAATTACAATGCGGCGGTAGCTGGTTTAACCGGGGGCGATAAAATTACCAGCAGGGTTTGGTGGGATACGCAGTGAGGAATTACTAAGTCTTGAGTCTAAAGTCTGAAGTCGAAAGTCGTTAAACGCTGACTTTAGGCCTCAGACTTTTGACTTTTGACTTTTGACTTCAGACTTGAGACTTAGGACTTCTCCTCACCTTCGATCCGCCTTTCGATGCGTCTGTCCGGGATAAACCATATGCAGGCTACAACGCCGTACATCACGACGCTTATGGTGGAGTTAAACCAGGAAATAGCGATAGCGGTAGCATAAATGGCAATTGAAATATAGCCCTTGGCATCCTTACCTATTGCTTTCGCCAGCAGTGAATCCTTCCCGTGATGCCTGATAAGGGCGATGATGAGGAGTGTGTAAGCCAACGCATTCATAATTAATATCACCCCATAGCAGGTTACCGGCAGTTTTGCAAAATGATTAACGCCCATCCATTCGGTCACAAAAGGGATGAGCGACAGCCAGAAAAGCAGGTGCATATTAGCCCAAAGTATAGCGCCGTTTACCGATTCAGCCGCTTGCAGGGTATGATGGTGATTGTTCCAATAGATGCCTACATAAACGAAACTGAGCACATAACCCAAAAAAACCGGCCATTGCGCAAGTAAAGAATCAATATCTGTTTTCTGCGGGATCTTGAGTTCAAGCACCATAATGGTGATGATGATCGCAAAAACCCCGTCGCTAAATGCTTCCAAACGACCTTTTTCCATACCATAAACATAGGGATTTGGCTCGCAAAAAAACAAATGGGATAGATTTATTTTGACGTCGTACCCGCTCTATGGCTCCGTTGAACAGCAAACCCCGGTTCGGTACAAACCAGCGGGGCTTTCTGCCGCGGTGGAGGCTTTTCACCTCCGGGCGGCTTGTGTTTTATTTATTTGCAGGTGAAAAGGACAGCAGGTTAGCGTCAACGGTCGGAAGCTCGATCTTTGAAAACTCGTTGTTAAACGAAACCCCGTCTGTGAATTTTACTGCTTTAAATTTTATCAGATACCTATCATTTTCTTTTAGCTGTTTCAGCAAATCAGCCGGGATTATACACTCAACTTTTACAAAATGCTTATCGTCTTCGTAAATAAAATTTCCGTAAGCAGTGCCCTCATGCGTCGTTGTGCTAAAAAGCGTAAAAGGCAGATCGTCATATAGCCCTTGCTTATCTATCACCGGTAAAATTTGTTTGGTGCATTCAGCTTCGTCCTGATCTTTTAATGCGCTGTTCTTTTTTATATCACTATCGTGTACGGCAATATAATTGTCTACAAATTTCAACGCCTTATAGGACGGCACAATTACTTTTTTTACCACGATGCCGCTGTCGGCCGGTTGTTGCGGAGATTGGTCTTTGCCGGCAGGATTACCGCAGGAAGCGCAAAGCACCACGCAGGTTAAGCAAATAACAAATGAAAAAGTCCTGGTCATGATTATCAGTTTATAATTGGCTGGCGCCGGAACATTATCTGCTAAACAGAATAATACCCGCTTATGGCAAATATAAATATTAGCGGGATAAATCCACCGGCAAATTATTTTTGCGGAACTGCCATTTCCTCCTAACTTTATCTCAATGTCGGAAGCATCATCAAAAAAAGTAAACTTTGCCAGCACTAAATCGGATGAGGCTGAATCATTTGCCGTTGAAGCAAACGATTTGGTGTGGACGAACAACGAGTTTGGCGGCAGCGATAACCGTTTCCGTTTTTTGGCGGATGCAATTCCGCATAAGGTATGGACCTCGGGCCCTGATGGCAAAGCTACCTATTACAACCAGGGATGGTACGATTATACCGGTATTTACAATTTTGCCGAGTTGAGAAAAAATATTTGGGACATTTTATACCCGGAGGACAGGGAAGCAGCAGAAACACTTTACCCGCGCGCGCTGCAAACCGGGGAAGAAACTGTAGTAGAGCACCGTTTTCGCCGCCACGACGGCGTATATCGGTGGCACCTTACCCGCTTTATCCCGCACAGAAATGAAAAAGGTGATATTGTGGTTTGGGTGGGCACAAGTACGGATATACACGAACAAAAATTAGCACAGCAGGCGCTGCAAGCCAGCGAGGCGCATTTTAAAGCGCTTACTTTTTACAATTCGCTACCGATATGGCGGATGGACGCCCTGGGTGAGCTAAGCTTTGTAAATGATGCGTGGCGTGCATGGTCGGGGGTTGAAATGGAAGAAGCGATGACAGGCGACCCGGTAAGCCGTATTCATCCCGATGACCGCGAACGGGTTACCCGCGAATTTCAGGCTCTTTTTGCTGAAAAGCTGCCCATGGAGCTAAAACTCCGCTATAAAAATGCAGAGAAAGACGAGTATCGCTGGATACTGGATAATGCTCACCCCGTTTTTAATCCCGGTTTTGACGGCTATATCGGCACGATGACTGATATTCACGAACAGGAACAAAGCAGGTTAACGATTCAGCAACTGGTAAAAAAGAAGGATAATTTTTTAGCCATTGCCAGCCACGAGCTTAAAACACCTATAACCAGTATGAAGGCCTCGTTGCAGATATTGGATAAGATAATTTCGGGAAAGTACAGCCCCGAAAAAAGTGGCTCATTCATCAGCATGGCCAATAAACAGGTTGATAAATTAATGGCGATAGTAGCTGACCTGCTGGACGTAAGCAAAATACAGTCGGGCAAAATGCAGTTGAACAAAACCAGCTATGATTTTAATGAATCGCTCAACGAGTGTGTTACGGAAACGATGCTGCACGAGCCCGCACACCAAATATTTGTAAGCGAAACCGGACCAGTTACAATTACTGCTGATAAACTCAGGATTGAGCAAGTGATCGTCAACCTGCTTTCAAATGCCATCAAATATTCTCCTTCCGGTTCGCCAATCCAGTTAATAATTGAACAAAAAAGCACAGAAATAAAATGTTCAGTTGCCGATCAGGGGATCGGTATCCCGGCAGAACAGCAGCCTTTTCTCTTCGACCGCTTTTACCGGGTTGACGATTCATCAACCGTGTTTCCGGGCTTAGGCCTCGGGCTTTATATCTCGTCGGAGATCGTCAAAAAACACAATGGGAAAATTGGCCTGTTTAGCGATGCCGGACAGGGCTCCACGTTTTGGTTTACGCTGCCATTGAATAACGGGCAGTAAAACAAATCTCCTGGTGCTTAATTGTAAGCCTTAATATTAGTTCCGAACTCATATCAGCATAAAAACCGATTGTATCAGCGCCCGCATATTTATTGAAATATTACTAAGTAATCGATATTATAATTGTTTTCCCGGCGTTTTAAGATAAAGCGATTTTTAAAACAAATCTGCTCGAATTTAAGTTTTAAAATAATTAAGTAATGTTTCGCGACAGTGACTTGCTTTAACAAACATCGATTTAACCATGTAATGGCTTCCATGTTAATGCCAGCATACCTTTTCATTGTCGCATTGCATTTCTTCTTCATCCCCAGCTTCCGCGAAAATAGAAATACAACAGGCAAGTCTGTCTGCAAAACAAATTCCGAACTGGCCTATTACCTGGTTAGGAATGACCGCTCGACATTCAGCGAAAGCAAAAATGTTAAAACAGTTCAAAAAAAGAAACCGCACTGCGGCGCGCTGGTTTCATACAATCTTTCTCCCGCCCCAAATTCAGTTGAATACAGTTCGTTTCATTCACAATTTCCGCATGACCATCATCATTCCTGGTTGTCCAACCGTGTTTTGAGGATTTGATCGTCTTATTAACCCGGCTTAATACAAGCCCATTCTTTGGATTTTATCCGGTGTTACTGCTTAATTCGTATGAAATCGAGCAAACGGAACACTATGCAGAAATTTATCATTTATTTCAATTGAAAAGATCATGAAAAATATCATAAAAAGCATCATCCTTACTATAACCGTAGGGCTGATCTCATTCAACGCTTCAGCACAGCGGGGTGCCAACGTGCCACAGGGCGTACTAACCGCCTTCTCGTCCAAATACCCGCAAGCCCAGGTTAAAAAATGGAAATCAACAAGCGATGTTTATGCGGCTTATTTTACCAACGACGGTAAAAAATACGTGGCTTCCTATTCAAAAAACGGGGACTGGGTTAATACCGAGCGGGACATCAGCCGCCCATCGGGCCTGCCTGTTGTGTTGCAATCCTTTCTTAAAACCGGCACATATGCCAGCTGGCACATCGACGATATGATGCGGGTGCGCACTCCTTCGCAAAATATGTACGTGATAAAACTTGACAACCACAGCGGCAGCCCCTTTGAATACGAGGATACGGGCTCAGCTGAAAACAAGATGTTAAGCTTTAACGACAATGGCAAGCTGCTAAAGGTTGTGAACTATTGATGCCGGAAAATGGCAAAAATCATGTAAAACTCCAGTCAGGCAACGGAGCTGTTACTGACAAAAAAAGCTACCCGGCAACCGGGTAGCTTTTCAGACTATATATTGAACTTTTGAAAGTTTGTGCTTAGATGCCGATTGCGTCTTCGCCGGCAGCAGCAGGGAAATTGATCTTGTTTTCGGTGAAACGAACGGCTGAAAAATTATAGTTGTTTACGCTGGCAGCATAGTTGTGGCTAAGTGTAAACTCATCGGCTGAACCGCTTAAATCGGCTTTAGCGTGGTCGCTTACGTTAACTACGGCACTGTGGGCATTCAGGTCAAGTTTAGCTGATGCGTTGTCATGAAGATCAACATTGAATTCAATTTTTGATAATTGGCCGAATGATTTTACTTCAGCATTGTCATATGCAGAAACTGAACGAAGATCGTTTGCGCTAACCCACACGACCAATTTTTCGGATGCGTAGGAAGAGATGCGCAAAGTGCCGTTTTTGCTTTGCACCAGGGCGTTTTCAGAATAATATTTGTTATACACTTTTACCTGGTCAGTTGAAGCATCAGAGATATATACGGTTACATTACCGTGAATTTCAAGTTTATTGATACTGCTGATATCGGTTAAAGTAGTGGCTGCGTCATGGCTAAAAGTGGCAGCATGACTAAAATTTGTTGTTCCAATTACAAGAGTTGCGATTGTAAATATGGATAAGATTACCTTTTTCATTTTATTTATATTTTTGATTGTCAATTAATTGTATTTCTCTAATTTTTAAATACAACCATAAGACGAGCGGCATTTCAAAACGTTACACTAAACTGTGCTGAAATAGACGAACGCCCTATTTTCTTCGGCAAATGTCGGGTTTTTGTCGGCGAAATTTTTCATAATAGTGTAATTATTACACTAAGTATCTATTTTTACATAAACCAAATAAAATTTTGTTTTGCTGATTTTATCATCGAAAATAAAAGGCAAAAGGAGAAACTCCGAAATCTATAGGGGAGCGTTGGCTGATAGAAAGGATTTTATTTTGTGAAGCGTTTTTTTTTGCGAATGCGATTGGCGCATTAAGAGATGATCAGTTTCTCGCCGGCAAATTTTATTTTACCGGCATCCAGCAGCAGGCGAATGGTATCTATCTTCTCTTTATCCGAGCCGATGTTGGTTGAAGTTACCAGGGATGCAAGGTCCATGGATGAAGCGCTTAATATTTGAATCACCTCGTTGGTGATCTCATCTAATATTTCGCCGGAGTGTTTTTGACGTTTTTCTTCAATGCAAACGTCACAAATGCCACATTTATCGGCGTTGGGCTCATCGAAATAAGCCAGCAGCATTTGACTCCGGCATTTTTTATGCGTAGCATAAGCAAAAACGGCTTCCATTTTTTTAAAACGGGTAGCTTTTCGTTCGTCAATAACTTTTTTATTGATGTGGAGCGCATTGGCATGCTGCCGTGGTTTTAACCAGGTGACCTGCGGCGTGTCGGTTTGGTGTTCATAACTCAGCAGATTTAGTTCCTGCAATTGTCTCATCCCGGCAATCACCTGCTGTACGTTCATATTCGCGCGCTTTGCCACGTCAAATTCCCGCATACGCACATAGTTTTCAAACGAGCCGCCGTATGACCGTAACAAGGTCTTTATAAAAGGGTCCCAGCCGGGGTTTTGTATCTGGAAATTGTACAAGGTCTCATTCTCCACCAAAAACTTAAAACGCGAAGGCAAAAACACACTTTCGTTAAAGGCCAGGTATTCGTCCAGCTCTAAAAACTTTAGCGCGTTAATGGTTTTGATCATGTCCAGCTTAAACCGGTTGCAAAAGTCGGCCAGCTCAAGGTCGAAACTAAGCCCTTCTCCTGCTTCGTATGCTAATTGATAATAATTGGCTAATGCATGATAGGTTTGTTTGATCTCGGCCACCGAAGGAAACTTCAGCTCAAACATTTTCTCCTGTTTAAGCCGGTCGGCAGGATTGTAAAGCAAAACAGCATACGCCTTATGATCGTCGCGGCCCGCTCTGCCGGCTTCCTGGTAATAGGCCTCCAGGCTTTCAGGCGGATCCTTATGAATGACAAAACGAACGTCGGCCTTGTCAATCCCCATACCGAAAGCATTCGTAGCTACAATAACCCTGCTTCGGCCATATTTCCAGTTTTCCTGTTTTTGTGAGCGAAGCCCTGTTTCAAGCCCAGCGTGATAAAAATCGGCTTTGACGCCGTTATCGTTATAAAATTTAGCAATGTCGGCGGTATCCTTCCGGCTGCGCACGTAAACAATGCCGCTGCCTTTAACGCCACGTGCAATATCTAGCAACTTCCGCAGTTTGTTTTCCTCGTTTTGCACAACATAGCTGATGCTTTTGCGCGCAAAGCTTTTTTTGTAGACAACTGCATTTTTAAAGCGCAGCTTTTGTTGAATATCTTCACTTACCTCTTCAGTCGCTGTGGCTGTCAGCGCCAAAACAGGGACATCAGGGTGCAATTCCCGCAGATCAGCAATATGCAGGTAAGGCGGCCTGAAATCGTAACCCCATTGCGATATACAGTGAGCCTCGTCAACGGCGATCAGGTTAACTTTCATGTACCTTATCCGTTCGCGCACCAGCTCCGACAGCAATCGCTCCGGCGACAGGTACAAAAATTTCACCTCACCATAAATGCAATTATCCAAAGTGATGTCGATCTCGTGTTTTCCCATGCCCGAAACGACTGATACTGCGTTGATCCCTTTGGCTTGCAGGTTTTCCACCTGGTCCTTCATTAACGCGATGAGCGGCGACACTACAATGCAAATCCCCGGCCTGGCCAATGCAGGCACCTGGAAACACACTGACTTTCCCCCGCCGGTCGGTAAAAGCGCCAATGTATCATGGCCGCTCAATACCGAGCCGATGATCTCTTCCTGCATTGGCCGGAAGGAATCGTGGTTCCAGTAGTGTTTGAGTATCTCGTGGATGGTCATGTTTTGATTTCGGATTTCGGAATTTCGATTTCGGAATTGGAATTTCGCGATTATCTTTACCAGCAATGCAGTCTCCGAATTAAATAAATCCGAAATCGAAATTCCGAAATCCGAAATCAAAACATGACCATCCACGAGATACTCAAACACTACTGGAACCACGATTCC
>JABDHD010000014.1:0-293 GCA_013285685.1 Bacteroidota bacterium | reverse complement strand
TAAAGATAATCGCGAAATTCCAATTCCGAAATCGAAATTCCGAAATCCGAAATTTCACATATTTCTGCTTAAATTTGTTAAAAAAGTTTGTTTATGCAAACTACAGCAATCCAACAAGAACTACATAGCTATATTGACAACGGCGACGAGAAGCTATTGAAACTTATGCTGGCATTGGCTAAGGATTACACCGGGGATGACGATTTTGAATATGACTTTACCGCCGAAGATATCGAAGTTTTGGATAGAAATAGAGAAAAACGTTTAAATGGCGAAAGCAAAACTTATACCTG